>NZ_JBGCUM010000003.1:0-199081 GCF_054177665.1 Roseateles sp. P5_E8
CAGTAGTTCTGCTCGCCGATGAAGGCACGCGGCAGGTCGCCGCGCGGTAGCGACCGGGCGACCTCGGCGACGGCGGCATTGCGGTCGGGCCATTGGGCGGCGTCGCGCAGTTCGACCTCGGGCGGGGCCTTGCCTTCATGGCGAACCCGCAACCAGCGCCATTCCTGCTCGCCGACAAAGAGTGCGCGGCCGGGGCGCGAGGACAGCAGCTTCCAGCGCCGGTTGTCGTCCGACGCCTCAACGCGCGTGGCCGCGCCGCTGGCGAACCACAGGCCGTTGAACTCGCGCAGGCGGTGGAAGTCCAGCGTCACCTCGCCACCGCCGATCTTGCGTTTCGGTTCGGGCCAGGTCCTGGGCGCGGGTTCGCGCGGCTCCAGGCTGATTGCGCCCACGCACAAGGCCCCTGCGCCGCCACCGCCCTGCTGGCCGGCAACGACGACGAACTCGATGAACTGGCTGCGCTTGAGGACGCGGTCTTCGGTGGGGCCCCACGCGAAGGCGATGTGGCGGCGCTTGAAGCTCAGTTCGGTCAGCGTCTCGGGCAGGGCGAACGACGGGCGGTTGACCCACCAGACGTTGTCGCCGCTGGCGTCGACGAGCTTGATCTGGATGTCGTTGTTCTTGCTTGTGCCTTTGATCTGCGTCGTCAGGGCGAAGTCTGTCGGCCAGTCGAGTGGCAGTTCGCGGCGCAGAACGGCGTAGCCGGAGACGCCGGAGAAGTCGTAGTCGAGGCAGAGGCTGTCGTCACGGGCGTCACGGCGGACGGTCGCCTTCACCTGGTCGGAGGCAGTGGCCAGCCAGGGGGTGGGGTCCTTCATGTCGTCGAGCGCTGTGGCACTTGCGAAGCGAGCGGCTAGCAGCAACGTGAGAAGGAGGTATCTCATGCTGTGGCTTTGTGCGACGGCCCATGCGGGGATTTCGCCCCCGCAGGCGAGTCACTTTCTGGGCCGCCAGAAAGTAACCAAAGAGCTCCCCCCTGACCGCCCCGCCCTTCGCTGCGCTGCGGGTCCCCTGCGGTACTCAGCCCCGAAGCCCCGCGCCGAACTCGCGCCGCTACGCTCTGCTCAAACAGGCGTCGCGAGTCAGTTCTTGAAGTTCGCTGCGCGAACGGGCTTCGGGTCTTCCGCTCCTCGGCGGGGCTAAAAGGGGGCAGACAGAAATACATCCACCACCCGGATTTCGGGCTTGGCTGTTGGCTGTTTAGGCTGTTCGGCTGTTCTGGTGCCTCCCCTTCTAAACCGCCGAGAAGCGCAGAAGCCCGGGGCCCGAGCGAAGCGAGGTTCAAGCGCTGACTTCGCACCCCTTTGTTTGAACGGAGCGTAGCGAAGTGAGTTGGGTGCGGCCCCGGGCTTCGAGCATCGCAGGGGACCCGGCTCCGCCGGGCGGTTTCGCAGGGGAGAGCTTTTTGCCTACTTTTTGGCGGCGCAAAAAGTAGGTCGCCTGCGGGGGCGAAATCCCCGCTGGGCCTGGCCACAAAGCCACCACAACGAGAAGCGAAGCCGATCACTTCACGCTCCCCATCAACAACCCCTGCATGTAATACCGCTGCAGCGCCACAAACAACACCAGCACCGGCAACACAGTAATCACGGCGCCCGCCATCATCAGTTCGCTGTCGTTCACATGCTCCCGCGACAAGGCCGCGAGCGCGACGGGCAGCGTGTGCATGTCGCCGTCGGTCAGCACGATCAACGGCCACATGAAGTCGTTCCAGCTGCCCAAAAAAGCAAACACTGCCAACGTCACCAACACCGGCTTCAACGTAGGCAACACGATGTTCCAGAAGATGCGCCACTCCCCGGCGCCATCCAGCCGCGCCGCCTCCAGCAACTCATCCGGCACCCCCCGCGCGTACTGCCGCACCAAAAAAATCCCGAAGATCCCCGCCATGCTCGGAATCAACACGCCCATCCACGTATTCACCAGCCCCATGCCCTTGAGCATCAGGAACAGCGGCAGCATCGCCACCTGACCGGGGATGACCAGCGCTGCGATCAACAGTCCGAACACGCGCTCGCGGTGACGAAACCGCAGCTTGGCGAAGGAGTACCCCGCCAGCGTGTTGAAGCTCACCGACATCAGCGTGCTCACCACCGCCAGCCCCAGGCTGTTGACGAAGGCACGCTTGAGGCCACCGTCGCCGAGCAGCAGCCGGTAATGCTCCAGCGTCGGGTGCGCCGGAATCAAGGGCGGCGGCAGGCTGGACGCGCTGCCGGCGGGCATCAGCGACACACAGACCATCCAGACCAGCGGGAACACCGCCAACCCGGCGAAGGCCCACAGCAGCATGTTGAGGACGACACGCTTCATGCGCCCTCCCCCGTCAGCCGCCGCTGCACCGCGATCAAGCCCTTGCTGACCACGACGATGATGACGAACAGCACGAAGGCCACGGCCGAGGCCAGGCCCAGGTTCCACCACTTGAAGCCTTCCTCGTACATCAGGTAGAGCACGCTGACCGTGCTCTGCAGCGGGCCGCCCTGCGTCATCACATAAGGCTCGGCAAACAGCTGGAAGTAGCCCGCCGTCGTCAGGATGGCCACCATCAGCAGCGTCGGCGCAATATTGGGCACCGTGATGTGGCGGAACTGCGCCCACGAACGCGCACCGTCGAGCCGCGCGGCTTCGTAGAGGTCATGCGGCACGGCCTGCAGCGCGGCGATGAAGATGATCATGTTGCCGCCAAAGTTCTTCCATGCGGCGAAGCCAATGATGGTCGGCATCGACCAGTGCGGATCACCCAACCAATCGATGGGGTCGACACCGAAGGACTGCAACGTGTAGTTCACGAGGCCGTACTTCACGTGGAAGAGATAACGCCAGATCACCGCGACCGCCACCAGCGTGGTGACGACGGGGGCGAACAGCGCGGTGCGCAGCAGCGGTTTGAAGCGGACCAGCTTCGACTGCAGCAGCACGGCGGCGGCAAGAGACAGCGCGATGGACAGCGGCACGCCCAGCACGACGAAGTAAGCGGTGTTGCCCAGGGCCTGCCAGAACAGCGGCAGGCTCAGCACATGGACATAGTTGTTCCAGCCCTGCCAGCGCAGGTTGCCGATATCGGCCAAGGCGTAGATATCGAAGTCGGTCAGGCTCAGCGCCAGCCCGGCGAACACGGGCACGCCGAAGAACAGCGCGATGACGATGAGCGCCGGAGCGGCGAAGGCCCAGGCGGCGAGGGATTCGCGATGAAGCGTTCTCATGCCCTGGCCTTGTCCAGCATCCAACGCCGCTTTTCCAGGATGCCGTCGACACGCGCATCCAAAGCCTTCACGGTCGCGTCGAGGTCGCTCACGCCGTGCACCGCACGCGTGGCAGCGAGCTGCATCTCCTTCTCGATGCGCTCCCACTCGGGCACGGCCGGTGCTGCGCGCACGCGGTCGAGCTGGCGATGGAAGGCGGCGGCGTGGCGGTCCTCGGCCAGCGTCGCGCCGTTCAGCGGCAGCGACCAGGCGCTGCGGCGGGCCGGCAGATCACCGGTCAGGCGGTAGAACTCCAGCTGCACATCGGGCCGGCTCAGGTAGCTGATCAGTGCCCAGGCCTCCGGCTTGTGGCGCGAGCGCTTGAACATGGCCAGGCTGGCGCCGCCGGCGATGGAGGTGCCGGGGCCGGTTGGCCCGGGCAGCTCGGCGGTGATCCACGCATTGGCCAGTTCGGCCGGCAGGCGGCGCTTGAACTCGCCGATGTCCCAGGGGCCCGACAGGTAGAAGGCGAAGCTGCCACGGCCGAACTCCTGCCAGAGGTTGCCGATCTGGACCTCGCTGACGCCCGGCGCCTCGCCGCGCTGAAAGCGCTCCAGGTAGAAGGCCAACGCCGTGCGAAAACCCGCGCCCGAGAAGTTGCCGTAGCGGCCGCCGTCGCGCAGCACTTCTTCCGGCTGCTGCAGCGCCAGAGCCAGCAGCGGCGCGGACTCGTTAGTGGGCAGCAGCAGCGGTTTGTCCATGCCGTGCTGGCGCAGCCGTGCCAGGGTCTCGCGCCAGGCGGCCCAGTCGCGCGGCATCTCGGCAATGCCGGCCTTGGCGAGCAAGTCCTGGCGCACGAACATCAGCCGCGTGTCCACGTACCAGGGCAGGCCGACGCGCTGGCCACTCGGCGCGTTGGTGGCCCAAATGCCGCTGAAATAGTCGGCCGCCTTCAGCATGGGCGTGCGGTCTATCCAGGGCTGTAGCGGCTCCAGCGCGCCCAGGGCCTGCATCTCGGGCAGCCAGGTGTTGCCGACCTGGGCGAGGTCGGGCGTGGCGTCGCCGGCAAAGGCCGTCAGCAGCTTCTCGTGCGCGGCCGTCCAGGGCAGTTGCTCGACCTTGACGCGCACCTTGGGGTGCTCGCGCTCGAAGCCTGCAATCAGTTCGGCCGCGACTTCGCTCTCGCGGCCCATGGCCCAGAAGCGCAGCGTGGTGGTGCCGCTATCGCGCGCGCAGCCGGCCAATGAGGCGACTGCCGCAGCGGTGAGCAGGCGGCGACGCTGCATCAGCCTAGCCAGCCGCCCGTGAAGCCGGCGCGCTTCAGGCCGCGCACCAGATGCGCGTTCTTGCGCATCACCTGCCACACCAGCTCGCCCCGGTGGTTGCCCATCATCGCCAACATGGGGCCTTGGTCTATGCCCAGCATGTCGGTGTCCACCCATCCCTTGCCAGCCTCGATGCGGCCGTGCGTCAGGCGCACGTCGGGGTAGTTGAAGCTGGGATTGAAGGCATCCCAGAAGCCGTAGCGGCCGAACGTGTGCGGGTAGCGCTGCTTGATGGCCATCAGCGCGGGAATGGCGATCTCGGGCGCGAAGGCGATGGAGCTGCCCGCCGCGTAAGGCGCCAGCGTGCCGTCGTCGACCTCGCCCATGCCCCGGCCGGCATAGCTGATGAAGCGGCGCTGCTCGACCTTGCCGGTGGCGGTCTTGTACGGCAGCTTGATGTCCGCCGGACCATCGCTGGCGCTGACGCCCCAGACCTCGGCGCTGTAGCCCTGCCAGCCCCGTGGGTTGGCGGCGGCGTAGGCCTGCTGCGCGTAGGTGGCGCGGCGCGAGTTCTCGAAATAGTCCAGGCCTTTGCCGCGCATGTAGGAGTCGCGAATGCCGCGGAAGTCCACCCAGCAGTGTGTGAACTGGTGGCCGAACAACGGCGCAAAGCGCAGCAGGCTCTGGCCTTGGGTCAGACCCTCGATCGGGCCCCAGCTGCGGTCGTAGGTGCTGAGCCAGGCTTCATACGCGTCGGGCGCGACCGGCCGCGTGGGCGAGCCCAGCGCGAGCAGATAGACCATCATGGCCTCGTTGTAGCCCTTCCAGTCCGACGGGATGAAGCCCTTCTCCGGAAACCAGCCATGGCTGATGGACGGCGGGCGCACCTGGGCCCAGGCCCAGTCGACGCGGCCGTAGATCTCGTCGACCAGCTTACGGATGGCGGCCTCTTCGGCGTGCTCGCCATCGAAGTAGCTCTGCGCATGCAGGGCACCCATCAGCAGCAGCGCGGTGTCGACGGTGGACAGCTCGCAGCGGCCAAAACGCAAGCCCTCCTTCATGTCGAGGAAGTGATAGAAAAAGCCCTTGTGGCCGGCCACGCCGGTCTTGCCCGGGCCCTGCGGCAGGCCGGCGAAGAAGCGCAGCGTGGTCACTGTGCGTTCGCGCGCCTGGGCTTGGCTGATGTAGCCGCGCGCCACGCCGATGGGATAGGCGCTGAGCGCGAAGCCGACGGCCGCGATGCTGGCGAACGAAGGCGTGGGCCAGCGGTCGGGCGCCAGGCCGGTGCGGGCGTCGGTCGTCTCCCAGAAGAAATCGAAGGTGCGGCGCTCCAGGTCGGCAAGGAAGGCCTCGGCCGTTTGCTCAGGCTTGAGTGCGTTTGATTCGGCAGCCCAGGCGGGCAGCGTGCCGGCCAGCGCCAGGCCGGCGCCGTGCGACAGCAGGGCGCGTCGATTCAGCATGTCCATGATGAGGTTGATTGTGGGAGCAGGCACGGGGCCCACTCCCACGGGTCAGGCAAGGTAGGACAAGTTCAGAAGGCGTAGCTGACGGTGAGCTTCACGGAGCGGGCGTTGTCCTTCACGCTGTTGGGCGTGCCGACGTTCAGGTTGTCGCCGCCGAACTTGTTCGCCGGTTGGCCCGTGCCCACCGGGCCACCACCCCAATCGTCCAAACCGTCATAGCTGGTGCTGTTGAACAGATTGAGGACGTCCATGCGCAGGCTGACGCGGTGGATGCCGAACTGCATGGCCTTGGCGATGCCGACGTCGATCTGGCGGAACACGGCGCCGTCACCCTCGACGTTGATGCACTTGTCCCAGCCCGCAGCGCAACTGGTCACGCGGCGCGGCGAGCCGCTGGACCAGGTGCCCTTGCCCGACAGCGACAGGTCCCAGGGCAGCAGGCGGTCCGCCACACCGGCCATGACCAGGCGGTGCTTGGGCGCATCCGTCGAGCGGTTCCAGCCGTGGGTGCCGCGGCCATAGGTCCAGTCATACGGGTCGTTCTTCCACTCCTTGTGCGTGGTCTTGGCGTCGCTGTAGGTGTAGGCGATGTTGGCCGCCCAACCGGACGCAGCCGTGTAGGGCTTGGCCGCGCTGATCAGCACCGCGCGCGTCTTGGTCTCGCCCACGGAGTCGCCCAGGATGAGATTGCCGTAGGTGGTCGGGCCGTTCCACAGCGGGTCGATGGGGCTCTGGGTGGCCGTGCCGCCATTGGCGTCGCGGTTGCCGCTGTACTGGATGAACTGGTTCTTGGCATGCACCTGGCTCAGCGCAATCTCGGTGTTCCATTCGCCCAGGCCCTGTCGCAGGCCAAAGCTGAACTGGTCGGAGAACGGCACCTTGAGCTTGTTGCTGATGAGGCGGATCTCGCCGGAACCCGGCGTGGCGTTGCTTTGCAACACGTCAATGGCGTAGTTGGCCATGGTGCGGTCATAGCTGCGGCCCCAGCCGCCGAAGAGCACGGACATGCGGTTGCCGAACAGGTCATAGGACGCGCCGACGCGCGGTGCGAACGCGCCCTTGAAGGGCTTGCGGTTGCCGGTGCTGATGAAGTCTTCGATGTTGACGCCGCCCTTGGCAAGGGACTGTGCGTACGTCTGCCCGGCCGGCGGCGTGATGCCCCAACGCGGCACGTCCAGGCCGCGCAGCGCGGTGACGCGGTCGGCCGGTGTGCTGTAGGCGTTGTTCAGCATGTTGGACTCGTAGTCCCAGCGGATGCCGAGGTTAAGTTCCAGCTGCTTGCTCAGCGCCCAGTCGTCCTGGATGTAGATGCCGAACTGGTTGTTGCTGTAGTCGACATTGCCGCGCGGCACGGCGCGGTCGATCCTGCACTCGTCGCTGTTGGTGCCGCCGTTGGTGACGTTGGTACCTGTGCAGGCGGTGCCATTGAAGTAAGAGTTGCCGGTGACGCGGTCGATCAGCGTCTCGACGACGTCCACCGCACGGTAGGTGCCACTGAGCTTGTACTTCATGGCCTTGAACTTCGCGCCCATCTTGAGGACGTGGCCGGCAATGCCGGTGTAGGTCAGGTCATTGGCGAGCGAGAAGCCCTTCTGGGCGCGGTTCTGCGCATCGGGCGAGCCGCCGCCGAAGATCACGTCGCCTGCTGCGGTCAAAAGTTGGGGCGTCAGGTTGTTGGCGACCTTGTATCTGATGAAGGGCGTGGTGCTAGCCGCTTCAGGGTTCCACGTGTAGTCCTCATAGCCGGCGCGGGCCTCGTTGAGCCAGGAACCGCGAGCCCACTCGTGCTTCAGGTCGACGCGGGTCTCGTCGTTCTTGCGCGCCTTGTCGTTGCCGGGCAGGCTGAGGTTGCGGTCCTCGGGCACGCGGTCTTCCTCGCGGCGCAGCCGGAAGGAGACGCTCAGGCGCTGCTCGTCGTCGATGTTGAGGTCGACCTTGCCGAACAGCAGGTGCTCCTTGAAGGTGTCGACCTGGCTGCCCTGGGCGGCCAGAAGCGAGGGCACGATGCCGGTGTTGGGCAGCTTCTCGGGGTTGCGCAGCAGGATCTGGCGCGAGTCGTCGATGTTCTTGCCGTCGTAGGCGAAAAAGAAATGCGCCTGGTCCTTCTTGATGGGTCCGCCAATGCTGAAGCCGTACTCGTTCTTGCTCGACGGCGGGCGGGGTACGCCGGCAGCCTCGCGCTGGCGCTCACTCATGTTGAGGGCGCGCCAGTTGGTGCCAGTGCGGTCGCCGTAGACCTCGCCATGCAGCTCGTTCGTGCCCGACTTGGTGACGGCCGTGATGGCCGCGCTGCTGACCTGGTCGAACTCGGCCTTGTAGTTCTGCGTGATGACCTTGTATTCGGCAATGGCCGACTGCGGGAATGGGTTGCCGCGCGAGGTGGCCTGGCCGCTCACGCCACCGGGCTGGATGTTGTTCTTCTGGCCCACGCCATCGATGAAGACGTTTACATGGTCATTGCTTTGCGAACCGGCCTGGATGGAGGTGTAGCCCGCGCCATCCGTCTGGAAGGCCACGCCGGGGGCCAGGTCGATGGCGCTGAGGAAGTTGCGTGATGTCTGCGGCAGGCCTTCGAGCATCTTGGCCGAGACGCTGGTGCCCACCTGAGAGTCGCGCACGCCCTGGCGCTGCGCCGTGCCGAGGATGGTGACGGTGCCCAGGTTGTTGGCGGCGGCGAGTTGCAGGTCGAGGGCGGCGGTTTCGCCGACTGCCAGCGTGACGCGCTCGCTCTTGGCGCTGCCGACGCGGATCTCGTAGCTGCCCGGTGCCAGGCCCAGCAGCGTGTAGCTGCCGTCGGCCTGGGTCTGGGCGCGGTAGGTGGCGCCGTTGGCGGTGTTGACGGCCAGCACGGTCAGGCCGGCGCGCTGCTCGTTGCCGGCTGCCTGCACCGAGCCTTTCAGGGTCGCCGTGCTGACCTGGGCCGAAGCGGCACCGGCCAGCGCGAGAAAGACCGCCGTTGAAATGGTCGTGCGAATGGCGTGGCGCTGCCAGGGCCTGCGATTCAAAGCTGTTGTCATGTCCATGTCTCCTATGTGTTGTGCTGTGGTTTCGGACGGGATTCAGGTCTTGTTGGCCGCGCCGCAGGAGCGGCGCACGACGAGCTGCACCGGCATCACGGTGGTGCTGACGTCGCTGCTGTCTTTCTCAAGGGCGTCGGCCAGCGCGTCGAGCGCCTGGCTGCCCAGCGCCGCGATGGGCACATGCATGGTGGTCAGCGCCGGGCTGACGTAACGCGCGACGGGGATGTCGTCGAAGCCGGCGAGGGCGATGTCCTCGGGCACGCGCACCCCGCCGGCCTGCAACGCGCCAAGCAGGCCGATGGCCATGATGTCGTTGGCCGCGAAGACGGCGTCGGGCCGGGCGCTCGGGTGCAGGCCCAGCAGCGAGGCAGCGGCACGCTGGCCGCCCGCCTCGAAGAAGTCGCCCTCCAGCAGCCAGGGCTGCGTGCCCTCGGGCAGGCCGGCGCGGTAGCCGCGCTCGCGCTCGCGGGCCTCGAAGTTGGCGGCCGGGCCGCCGAGGAAGGCGATGCGGCGGCGGCCGCTGCGCACGAGGTGCTCGGTCATCTCGCGCGCGCCGCCGAAGTTGTCGACGGCGAAGACGCGCTGGGTCGGTTCGCTGACGCCGGAGTTCAGCAGCACGGCCGGCAGGCTGACCGGCAGGTTCTGCGACAGGAAGTCGTCATCGGCATGCGGGGACATGACGATGAGGCCATCCACGCGACCGTTCATGGCGCGCAGCGCGGCGGCGGCCTCGTTGGCGTCGTCGTGCGAGCTGGACAGCAGCAGGTGCAGGCCGCGCGCACGGGCGGCCTGGTCGATGCCGCGGATGAGCTCAGAGAAGAACTCGCCGTGCAGGTCGGGCAGCAGCGCGCCTATGGTGTCGGTGCGGCGGGTGATGAGGCTGCGCGCGGCGCCGGAGGGGCTGTAGCGCAGCTCGCGGGCCACGTCGACGATGCGCTGGCGGGTGTCGGGCAGCACGTTCTCGGCGCCGTTCAGCGCGCGCGACACGGTAGCCACCGACACGCCGGCGACACGGGCGACATCCTTGATGGTGGCGGGCGATGGGCTCATTGGGAGGATGTCAGTCGAGTTGGACGCCATGTCTGGCAATGGCGCGCGGGACAGCGCCCGCACCGTCGGCGAGGGGCGCGCCTTGAAGCTGACAGGCAGGAGTCGCACGGCTCCAAAGGGAGCCTGGCGGGAACGGTTGTCTCATCCGTGGATCGGCTGGGCTTGCGCCTGCCGATGTCATGTAAACGTTTACACGTGATTTTGTCGGCCGGCCGCGAGCGAGTCAACAGCGTGTTTACCCGGCGCACGGTTAGGGATGGCGGCACCGGCTGTTGCACCGCGCCTCTCATCGCGGCAGGCCCAGGAAGGCAGCGTTAGGATCCGCGCCCCCGCCCCACGCCACCGGATGAAAGAGATGCTGGAAAAGCCCGTCGGACATGTCTTTGAAGCCAGCGCACTCGACGCCCTGGCGCCAAGCCAGCGCCTGCATCTGATCCTGCTCGGCGTGGAGAGTGTCGAGCGGTCGACGGCCTTCTACGAGGCGCTGGGTTGGGCTCGCTCACCCACCACCAACGCCGGCTTTGTGAAGTTCGATCTCGGGGGCTACGCGCTGTGCCTGATCTCGCGGGCCGACTTCGCCAAGGACGCGCAGTTCGATTCCCCGCAGGGCAGCGGCTTCCCGGGTGTCGGCCTGATCCACCTGGCCCGGTCGCCCGGCGACGTGGCGCGCATCCTCGCCAACGCCGTCGAAGCCGGTGGCCGGCTCGTGAAGCCGGCGACGCGTACGCAGTGGGGCATCGCCGGCTACTTCGCCGACCCGGACGGGCATCTCTTCGAGGTGGACTACGAAGAGGTCTGGGTGCTTGATGACGAGCACCGGCTGGTGGTCGATCAAATCAACGCCAACTGACGGACGACGGGCCTGCCACGCGAAACGTGGCGGGCCCTTTTCAGGCGCTGCGAAGTCGCAGCTACTTCAGTTCAGTCTGCGTACTGGCCAGCGGCCTTGATCACAGGCCCGAGCTTGTTGATCTCGGCCTCGACAAACTTCTTGTGCTCGGCCGGTGCCAGGCGGGCGTCGTTGACGATGACGGCGCCCAGGGCCTCCTGGCGCTTGTGGAAGTCGGCGTCCTTCAGCGCGGCGCGCAGTGCCGTGTTGATCTTGTCGACCACCGCCTTGGGCGTGCCCTTGGGCGCGTACAGCCCGTGCCAGACGGTCAGGTTGAAGCCCTTGAGGCCCGATTCGTCGGCCGTCGGCAGCTTGGCCAGAACCCCGCTGGTCAGGCGCTTGGCCGACATGACGGCGAAGGCCTTGACCTTGCCGGCCTCGATCTGACTGGTCGTGTTGGTGGTCTGGTCGCACATGATGTCGACCTGGCCGCCGAGCAGGTCGTTCATGGCCGGCGAGGTGCCCTTGTAGGGCACGGTCGTCATGTCGATCTTGACCGCCTGCTGGAACAGCAGGCCGCACAGGTGCGAGGCCGAACCGACTCCCGCGTTGGCCAGGTTGATGGTGCCCTTGTTGGCCTCCAGCCACTTGCTGAGCTCGGCGTAATTGGTGGCCGGCAGCGTGGTGCGGCCGATCAGCGTCATCGGCACTTCGTTGACCATGCCAAGGTATTCGAAGTCCTCCAGCGTCT
This sequence comes from Roseateles sp. P5_E8, assembly GCF_054177665.1. Lineage (NCBI taxonomy): Bacteria > Pseudomonadati > Pseudomonadota > Betaproteobacteria > Burkholderiales > Sphaerotilaceae > Roseateles > Roseateles sp. P5_E8. The sequence goes on from NZ_JBGCUM010000003.1 coordinate 11,561, forward strand.
TGTACGGCAGCGTGCGGTACAGCGACGGCGCGGTGGCCAGACCGATGTGATGCAGCAGCAGCGTATAGCCATCGGGCGCAGCCTTGGCGACCTTGTTGGCGCCCAGCGTGCCGCCGACGCCGCCGACGTTCTCGATGATGACGGTGGCGCCCAGCGGCTTGCGCAGCGCCTCGGCAAGATCACGGCCGACCTTGTCGGTCGGGCCGCCCGCAGTGAAGGGCACGATGAGGGTGATGGGCTTGTCGGGGTAGTCGGCAAGGGCGGGCAGGCAGGCCATCAGGCCCGCGGCGAGCAACAACGTACGGCGCATCGGGTTGTCTCCAACAAACAGTTAGCGACGGTCTTCGATGAGTTTGCCGTCGTTGGGCAGGCTGCCGGGTGGCAGCAGGTCTACCTCGATACGCAGTTTGGTCAGGTCGCGCGCCGTCTGCATCAGGCTTTCCACGAAGCCGGGGGTTGTGGGTTTCCACATTTCCAGCTGCAGCACGACCTGGTCCTGTGCCAGTTCGCCGCTGACGACGAGGCGGGCGCGCCGCACTTCGGGGTGGCGCTTGACGAGCTCGGCCACCTGGCCGGCGTGTACGAACATGCCACGCACCTTGGCGGACTGGTCGGCCCGGCCTAGCCAGCCGCGCAGGCGCTGGTTGCTGCGGCCGGTCGGGCAAGCGCCGGGCAGCACGGCCGACAAATCGCCCGTGGCAAAGCGGATCAGCGGGTAGCCCGGGCTGAGCGTCGTCACGACGACCTCGCCCACTTCACCTTCAGGCAGCGGCTCACCCGAGCCGGGGCGCACGATCTCGACGATGACGCCTTCATCGACGACCAGGCCCTCGCGCGCTGCGGTCTCGTAGGCGATGAGGCCGAGGTCGGCGGTGGCATAGCACTGGTAGGCGGCCACGCCGCGCTCGGCGAACCAGGCCACCAGAGCCGGCGGGCAGGCCTCGCCGCCGACGAGGGCGCGCTGCAGCCAGGGCAGTGAATGGCCGCCTTCGGCCGCCTTGTCGAGCAGGATGCGCAGGAAGCTGGGCGTGCCGGCATAGGCTTCGGGCTGCAAATCCAGCACCGCCTGCAATTGCAGCTCGGTGTTGCCGACGCCGCCGGGGAAGCTTGCCGCGCCCAAGGCGCGCAAGCCGGCTTCCATCATGGCGCCGGCAGGAGTGAGGTGGTAGCTGAAGCTGACATGCGCGAGCTGACCCGCGCGGATGCCGGCCGCGTGCAGAGCGCGGGCGATGCGCCAGGGGTCGGAGGCGTCGGCATCGGGCTCGGGCTCGTAGAGCGAGCCGGGCGACTGGAAAACACGTCGAGGCAGGCCCGCCGCGTAGCCGCCCAGGCGCAGCGTGCGGCGTGCGGCCTGGGCTGCGGCGAGGCTGCTCTTGCGCGTCAGCGGCAGCGTGGCGAGGGCCGCGCGCGAGGTGATGCTGGCCGCGTCGACGGCGGCGAGCAGCTCCGCATAGGCCGGGCTGCCAGCCTGGGCATGGGCGATCTGTGCCGGCAGCGCGCCCATCAACGCGGCCTCGCGCTCGGCGGGGTCACGGGTCTCCAGCGCGTCGAAGAACTCCGCGCTCATTCGTGCACCCTTCGGCCTACGGCCTTGCCTGTCCGACGGATCGGCCAGGCGTTCGCCAGGCTTGGAATGCCCACTGGGCATCCCAAGTCCGGGCTCACTCCCGCCAGGCGGGAGCGAGCTTGCTTGGGACGGCCCGGCGCGGCGCTCACGCGGTGTCCTTCCAGCGCAGCAGCCGCCGCTTGATCTCATCCTGCAGCTTGCGCGAATCGGGCGCCGACTTCAGCGTGAAGCTGTCCCACTCGGGTGTGCTCGCCGGTCGTTTGGCAAGCTGGGCCTTGACCGTGGCGCCGTCCACGCTTAGCTTCATCACCACGTTGCCGCCTAGCGCCCAGCCCTCGCTGCGCTCGGTCAGCGCGTGCTGGTCGCGGACAAAGCGCTTGAGCGCCAGCAGCGTCGCGTCGGCATTGAACGGTGGGAGCGCGATGTCCCAGGACTCTTCACTCATGCCAGCCACCTTTTCCTTCGCTTGTAGCTCTTCACATCCTTGAAGCTGCGCCGCCCTTCCCCGCCCACGCCGAGGTAGAACTCCTTGACGTCCTCGTTCTCGCGCAGCTCGGCGGCGGCGCCATCCATGACGACGCGGCCGTTCTCCAGGATGTAGCCGTAGTCGGCATAGCGCAGCGCCATGCTGGTGTTCTGCTCGGCCAGCAGGAAGGTCGTGCCTTCGCGCGTGTTGAGGTCACGCACGATCTCGAAGACCTCCTCGACGATCTGCGGCGCCAGGCCCATGGACGGTTCGTCCAGCAGCACCATCTTCGGGTTGGCCATCAGCGCGCGGCCGATGGCGCACATCTGCTGCTCGCCGCCCGACGTGTAGGCAGCCTGGCTGCTGCGGCGGGTCTTGAGGCGCGGGAAGTAGGTGTAGACCTTGTCCAGCGTCGCCGCTATTGCCGCGCGGCCGTCCTTGCGGGTGTAGGCGCCGGTCATGAGGTTCTCTTCGATGGTGAGGTGGGCGAAGCAGTGGCGGCCTTCCATGACCTGCACGACGCCGCGCTCCACCATGGCCGAGGTGGACAGCTTCTCGATGCGTTCGCCGCGGAGTTCGATGCTGCCCTTGGTCACTTCGCCGCGTTCGCCTTCGAGCAGGTTGGACACGGCGCGCAACGTCGTTGTCTTGCCGGCGCCGTTGCCGCCGAGCAGGGCGACGATCTTGCGCTCGGGGACTTGGAGCGACACGCCCTTGAGGACGAGGATGACGTGGTTGTAGATGACTTCGATGCCGTTGACGTTCAAGAGTGGAGCAGTCATGTCTGGCGCTCCTGCTGTTTTGTGGCTAGGCCCATGCCGGGATTTCGCCCCGGCGGGCGACCTACTTTCTGGGCCGCCAGAAAGTAGGAAAAGAGCTCCCCCCGACCGCCCCGCCCTACGCTGCGCTTCGGGTCCCCTGCGGTACTCAGACCCGAAGCCCCGCGCCGAACTCGCGTCGCTACGCTCTGCTCAAACAAGCGTCGCGAGTCAGTTCTTGAGGCGAGCTGCGCTCGCGGGCTTCGGGTCTTCCGTTCCTCGGCGGGGCTAAAGGGGGCATGCAGAAATACATCCACCGCCCGGACTCCGGGTTTGGCTGTTGGCTGTTGCGGCTGTTCGGGAACCTCCCCTTCTAAACCGCCGAGAAGCGCAGAAGCCCGGGGCGCGAGCGCAGCGAGCTTCAAGCTCTGACTTCGCACCCCTTTGTTTGAACGGAGCGTAGCGAAGTGAGTTGGGTGCGGCCCCGGGCTTCGAGCATCGCAGGGGACCCCGCAAGGGGCGGTTTCGCAGGGGAGAGCTTTTTGCCTACTTTTTGGCGGCGCAAAAAGTAGGTCGGCCGCCGGGACGAAATCCCGGCTGGGCCTGGCCACAAAGCCAAAGCAGCGCAAAGCCAACCTCAACTCTGGCACTCAGCCGGCGTACGCCGAGTCAGCTTCTTCTCCCCGGCGTACTTGTCCGCCGCCGCCTTCACCATCGGCTTGATGATCTGCTCATCCGCCTGGTACCAGTCCGAGCTGAAGGCCCATTGCTTGCCGTCCCAGGTGTGCACCCGCACCCAGGTCGAGCCCTGGTGGTCGTAGCAGCTCGTGCTGATCGGCCGAATGACGCCGGTCAAGCCCAGCGCAGCCAGCTTCTTGTCGTCCAGCGCCAGGTTCTCCAGCCCCCAGCGCACCTGCTCGCCGGTCATGACCTTGCCCTTGCCATAGCGCTCCTGCGCCCGCCGCACGGCCTCCACGCCCAGCGCCTGGATGACCAGGCCGCGCGTGTAGAGCACCGACCCGACCTCGTCCTTCGGCCCCGTGCCCTGGCCCTTGTCGTGCACCAGCTTCAGGATGTCCTGGATGACCTTGGGCGACTGCCCGGACGTGTTCAGGTTCAGCGCGTTGTAGCCCTTGGCGCCCTCGCCCACGTCCTTCACATCGGGCTCCGCGCCCGACCACCAGACGCCGTACATCTTCTCGCGCGGGTAGCCGGTCGCCTGGGCCTCCTTCAATGCGGTGGAGTTCATGACGCCCCAGCCCCAAAGCAGTACGTAGTCGGGCCTCGCCTGCCTCACCTGCAGCCAGGCCGACTTCTGCTCCACGCCCGGCGCGGTCACCGGGATCTTCACCAGCTCGAAGCCATGCGTCTTGCTGCGCTCGTCCAGCAGCGGGATGGGCTCCTTGCCGAAGGGGCTGTCGTGATAGACCAGCGCAATCTTCTTGCCCTTGAGCTTGTCCAGCCCGCCCTCCTTCTTGCCCAGATGCTGGATGAGCACGTCGGCCGCCGTCCAGTAGCTGCCCATCAGCGGGAAGTTCCACGCGAACACACCGCCGTCCGCCGACGCCGACAGGCCGTAGCCCAGCGTGATCAGCGGGATCTTGTCGTTAGGCACCTTGTCGGTCAGCGCGAAGGTGATGCCCGTGGCCTGCGGATCGAACAAGGTCGCGCCCTTGCCCTTAAGGCGTTCGTAGCACTCCACGCCCTTGTCGGTCGCGTAGCCGGTCTCGCACTCCTCGAAGGTGAGCTTCACGCCGTTGATGCCGCCGTCGCGCGCGTTGATGAGCTTGATGTAGTCCTGCTTGCCATTGGCCCAGGGCGTGCCGTTGGGCGAGTAGGGCCCCGTTCGATACACCAGCAACGGGAAGAACTGCTCCTTGGCTTGCGCCAGCGCTGCGGGTGCGGCGATGAACTGCAGAGCGGCGAGGGCCGCACAGGTGATGAAGGTCTTCATGGCTTGTCTCCTGTCGTCGTTGTGGTGCGTTGGATTCAATGCGGGAAGGGCCAAAGGCGCAACTTCTCCTTGGCGGTGGCCCAAAGGCGCGCCAGGCCGTGCGGTTCCTTGATGAGGAAGAAGACGATCAGCGCGCCGAAGATCATCAGCGCGAGATGCGAGGCGGTGGCCGTGTCCATGGGCAGGCCGGTCCAGTAGGGCAGCTTGTCCAGCAGCAGCGGCAGCACGACGATGAAGGCCGCGCCGAAGAATGCGCCCGAGATGGAGCCCAGGCCGCCGATGATGACCATGAACAGCAGGTCGAACGAACGGTTGATGCCGAAGGCCGCCGGCTCCCAGGAGCCCAGGTGCACGAAGCCCCACAGCGCACCGGCCACGCCGATGATGAAGCTGCTGACCGCGAACGCGCTGAGCTTGGCCTGCATGGGCCGGATGCCGACGACGGCGGCCGCCACGTCCATGTCGCGCATGGCCATCCACGAGCGGCCGATATGGCCGCGCACGAGGTTCTTGGTGCCCAGCGCGAAGACGACGACGAAGGCGAGGCACAGCAGGTAGCGCGATGCCGGTGACTCGACGCTGAAGCCCGCAATGCTCAGCCCCGCCACGCTCACCGAGCCGGACGATGAGCCGTTGGTGACCCAGGGCAGGCGCAGGCAGGCCCAGTCGACGAAGAACTGCGCCGCCAGCGTGGCGACGGCCAGGTACAGCCCCTTGATGCGCAGCGACGGCAGCCCGAAGGCCACGCCCAGCACCGTCGCGCCGAGGCCGCCGGCCAGCAGCGAGACGATCAGCGGCATGCCCTCCACACGCGCCTGGCAGTTGTAGGCCACGTAAGCGCCGACGGCCATGAAGGCGCCGGAACCGAGTGAGATCTGGCCGCAGTAGCCGACGAGCACGTTGAGCCCGAGCGCGGCCAGCGACAGGATCAGGAAGGGGATGAGCACAGCGCGCAGCAGGTACTCGCTGGACACCATGGGCACGACGACGAAGGCAACCGCCAGCAGCAGCGCCATGCCGATGCGGTCCTGCCGGATGGGCAGGATCTGGCTGTCTGCCGGGTATGTGGTCTTGAACTGGCCGTTCTCGCGGTAGAGCATCGTCAGACCCGATCAATGATCTTCTCGCCGAACAAGCCTTGCGGCCGGACGAGCAGTACAACCAAGACAAGCACATACCCAAACCAGTACTCGATGCCGCCCCCCAGCATCGGCCCGAGATACGCCTCCGACAGCTTCTCCCCCACGCCGATCAACAGCCCGCCGACGATGGCACCCGGCACGCTCGTCAAGCCGCCGAGGATGACCACCGGCAGTGCTTTCAACGCGACGAGCGACAGCGAGAACTGCACGCCCAGCTTGCTGCCCCAGATCATCCCGGCCACCAGCGCAACGAAGCCGGCCACGCTCCAGACGATGACCCAGATGCGTGACAGCGGGATGCCGATGCTCTGTGCGGCCTGGTGATCGTCGGCCACGGCGCGCAGCGCGCGGCCGGTCGCCGTTTTCTGAAAGAAAAGCGACAGGCCCGCGACCAGCGCCGCCGCGATCAGCGCCGCGTAGAGGTCTTCCTTGCTGACGAGGATGCCGCCGGGGAAGGTTTGTTCGAACAGGAACATCGGGTCCTTGGGCAGGCCGATGTCGATCTTGTAGATGTCGTTGCCGAAGATCATCTGGCCCGCGCCTTCGAGCAGGTAGGCGATGCCCAGCGTGGCCATCAGCAGCGTGATGCCTTCCTGGTTGACAAGCTTGGACAACGCCAGCCGCTCGACCAGCCAGGCGACGACGACCATCACGGCCACCGCGCCGGCAAAGGCCAGCCCGTTGACGACGATCTTGCCGTCCAGGCCCGTGTACTTCGGTATCCATTCGGCGAAGCGCGCCATCGCGAGTGCAGCGAACAGCACCATGGCGCCCTGCGCAAAGTTGAAGACGCCACTGGCCTTGTAGATCAGCACGAAGCCGAGCGCGATGAGCGAGTACAGGATGCCCGACATCAGGCCGCCGATGAGGGTTTCGAGGAATTGGCCCATCAGTGGCTCACTCCGAGATAGGCGCGAATCACGTCCTCGTTGGCCCGCACCTCGTCCGGCGCGCCATCGCCAATCTTCCGGCCGTAGTCCAACACGACGACGCGATCCGAGATGTCCATGACGACACCCATGTCGTGCTCGATCAGCACGATGGTCGTGCCGAACTCGTCGTTGACGTCGAGGATGAAGCGGCACATGTCCCGCTTCTCCTCGACGTTCATGCCGGCCATGGGCTCGTCCAGCAGCAGCAGGCTGGGCTCCATGGCCAGCGCGCGACCGAGGTCGACGCGCTTTTGCAGACCGTAGGGCAGGCGGCCGACGGGTGTCTTGCGGTAGGCCTGGATTTCGAGAAAGTCGATGACGCGCTCCACCGCCTCACGCTGCTCGGTCTCCTCGCGCCGCGCAGGGCCGACGTGCAGGGCCTGCCAGAACAGGCCGCGCCGCATGCGCAGGTTGCGGCCGGTCATGAGGTTGTCCAGCACGCTCATGCCCTTGAACAGCGCCAAGTTCTGGAAGGTGCGCGCCACGCCCATCTCGGCGACCTGGCGCGGGCTCATGTGCTTGAAGCTGCGGCCGCGCAAGGTGATGGCGCCCTGCTGCGGTTGGTAGACGCCGTTGATGCAGTTCAGCATCGAGCTCTTGCCCGCGCCGTTGGGGCCGATGATGGCCCGCACCTCGTGCTCGCGCACGTCAAAGCTGATGTCGGTCAGCGCCTTCACGCCGCCGAAGGCCAGCGAAATGTTCTTCACGTCGAGGACGACATCGCCAATCTTCTTCATGCCGCCTGGCCCTTCACCGCAGGGAAGGTGCGCGCCTCGACGATGCGCAGGTCGGCCGCGATCAGGGCCGTGCGCCCATCTTCGAACGTCACCTTCGTCTCTATGTACTGCGAGACCTTGCCGTCGTAGAGCGCATCGATCAGCACGCCGTACTTCTCGGCGATGGCCCCGCGCCTGACCTTGCGCGTGCGCGTCAGCTCGCCGTCGTCGGCGTCCAGTTCCTTGTGCAGCACCAGGAAGCGGCTGATCTGGCTGCCGGCCAGCAACTCGTCCTGCGCCAGATCGGCGTTGACCTTCTCGACACAGTCAAGGATCAGCGCGTAGACCTCGGCGCGCTGGGCCAGGTCGGTGTAGCCGGCGTACGGCAGATTGCGCCGCTCGGCCCAGTTGCCCACGGCCTCGAAGTCGATGTTGATGAAGGCGCAAACCCTGTCGCGCCGGTCACCAAAGCACACCGCCTCCTTGATGTGCGGGAAGAACTTCAGCTTGTTCTCCAGGTACTTGGGCGCAAACATCGCGCCGTCGAAGGCGCCGCCCATCAGGCGCCCCACATCCTTGGCGCGGTCGATGATCTTCAGGTGGCCGCCCGGCGTCAGGAAGCCGGCGTCGCCGGTGTGATACCAGCCGTCGGCCGTCAGCGCCTCGGCCGTCGCGGCCTCGTTCTTGTAATAGCCCTTGAGCAAGCCGGGCGAGCGCACCAGCAGCTCGCCGCTGTCGGTCAGCTTGATCTCCACACCATCGATGGGCACGCCCACCGTGTCGGCGCGGGCCTCGTGGTCGGGTTGCAGGCAGACGAACACGGCCGTCTCTGTCGAACCGTAGAGCTGCTTGAGGTTGATGCCGATGGCGCGGTAGAAGCTGAACAGGTCGGGGCCTATGGCCTCGCCCGCCGTGTAGGCCACACGCACGCGCGAGAAGCCCAGCGTGTTGCGCAGCGGGCCGTAGACCAGCACATCGCCTAACGCGTAGACCAGCCGGTCAAACAGGCCAACCGGCTGCCTGTCCATGCGCCGCGGGCCGACGCGGCGGGCCAGCGCCATGAAGCGGTCGAACAGCCAGCGCTTGGGCGCCGACGCATCTTCCATGCGGATCATCACCGTCGTCAGCAGCCCCTCGAAGACCCGCGGTGGCGCGAAGTAATAGGTCGGGCCCACTTCCTTCAGGTCGATACTGACCGTGGACGCCGACTCCGGGCAGTTGACGACATAGCCCACGGCCAGCCACTGCGCGTAGCTGAAGATGTTCTGGCCCACCCAGGCAGGTGGCAGATAGGCCAGCACCTCCTCCACGTCGGTCAGCTTGTCGAAGCGCTGGCCGGCCTGGGCGCGGTCGATCAGCGACGCATGCGTGTGCATGACGCCCTTGGGGTTGCCCGTCGTGCCCGACGTGAAGAACAGCGCCGCCACGTCGCCGGGCTGGCCGGCCGCGACCTCGGTGGCGTAGAAGTACGGCGACCCGGCGCGACCCGCTTCGATCAGCGCGTCCAGCGACGCCAGCCCCGGCTCGTCGTAGTGGCGCAGGCCACGCGGGTCGTCGAACCAGATGTGCGCCAGCTGCGGGCACTGCCCGCGCAACTCCAGCAGCTTGTCGACCTGCTCCTGGTCCTCCACCACGGCAAAGGCGACCTCGGCGTTGTTGAGCGGGAAGACGTACTCCGCCGCTGCCGCGTCCTGGTAGAGCGGCACCGGCACTGCACCCAGGGCCTGCGCGGCCAGCATGCTGGCGTACAGCCGCGGCCGGTTCTCGCCGATGACGACCAGATGCTCGCCGCGCTTCAGCCCCGCCGCCGCCAGGCCCAGCGCCAGTTGCTGCACCAGTGCCGCAAGCTGCGCCCAGCTCAGCGTCTGCCAGACGCCGAACGCCTTCTCGCGCAGCGCCGGCGCATCAGGCCGTCGGGCCGCATGGTCGAGCAAGAGCCTGGGAAAGGTGGTCAAGCCGGTCTCCGTTGCACGGGTTGGGGCCCGCGTCTGTGTGGCCCATTCTGGGCACTACTTTGACGCCCATCTGTCGGCACGACGACAATTTACGGGTCTTCACGGCCCAGACTTTCCCGCATGGCCCCTGTTGCACCCCTCCCGCTGCGTCAGCGCGCCCGCCAAGCGACACCGGCCGAACTGGACGCCATCCCCTGGCTGAAGCTGCTCGACGGCGGTCAGCGCGAACTGGCCGTCAGCACGCTGGAGGTGGCCGACGCCGAGCCGGGTGAGCGCCTGTGCCGCATCGGCCGGCCGGCCACCTTCTGGTTCGGCGTCGTCGACGGCCTGTTGAAGATGAACAACGACGACTCGCTGGGCGCGGCCATCACCTTCACCGGCATTCCGCCGGGTGGCTGGTTCGGCGAGGGCACGCTGCTCAAGCGCGAGGTCTACCGCTACAACATCCAGGCCCTGCGCCCCAGCGTCGTGGCCGGCCTGCCCATAGACAGCTTCCATGCGCTGCTGGACGGCAGCATCGCCTTCAACCGCTTCGTGCTGGACCAGTTGAACGAACGGCTGGGCCAGTTCATCGGCGCCCGCGAGACCGACCGCATCCATGACCCTGACGTGCGCGTGGCGCGCAACCTGGGCGCCCTCTTCCACCCGACGCTCTACCCGGGCGTGGGCAACTGGCTGCGCATCACGCAGCAGGAACTGGGCTATCTGGTGGGGCTGTCGCGCCAGCGGGTGAACCTGGCACTGCACCGCTTGAGCGATGCGGGCCTGATCCGCATCGAGTACGGCGGCCTGCGGGTGCTGGACCTCGCCGGCCTCAGGCGCTTCCCGGCCTAGGGTCGAAAGCGCTGCGGCGACAGCTGCTGCGCCGCCACACCCATGTCGACCAAGTCCTGCGGCAGCGCCCGACCCAACGCGAGTGCCGCGGCGGCGCGGCCCAGGGCGGGTGAGGTCTGGATGCCGTAGCCGCCCTGGCCGGCACACCAGAAAAAGCCGGACGCTGATGCGTCGAAGCCGATGACGGGCGAGCGGTCGGGGCTGAACACGCGCAGCCCCGCCCAGCGCTGGCGCACACGGCGCACCGGCTGACCGGTCAGCATCTCGAAGCGGTCCACGGCGATGGCCACGTCCAGTTCCTCGGGCTGGGCGTCGCAGGGCGGGCTGGGCGTTTCGTCGGCGGCCGAGATGAGCAGCAGGCCCGCGTCGGGCTTGAAGTACTGGCTCTCGTCGATAGCGACGACCGCGGGCCACAACGCCGCATCCACACCGTCCGGCAGCTCGATGAGGACGGCGGTGCGGCGCAGCGGCTGCAGCGGCACCGGCGCGATGCCGGCCATGGCAGCCACGCCGTCGGCCCAGGCGCCGGCCGCGTTGATGACGACGCCGGCGCGAAAGCTGCCGGCGGCCGTGTGCGCGAGCCAACTGCCTCCCTCGCGCTCCAGCGCCTGCAAGCCGGTACCCAAGTGCAGCTGGGCGCCGGCCGCGCGAGCCGTGCGCAAAAAGCCCTGATGCAGCAGGTCGACGTCGATGTCGGCGGAGGTCGCGTCCAGCAATGCGCCGGCGATGCGGTCACGCTGCAGCAGCGGCACGCGGGCCAGCACCTCGTCCACGCTCAGCGCCGTCGTCCGCTCGCGCACGTCGGCATCGGCGGTGAAGCCCGCGACCATCCCCTCCTGCCCGGCGCCGACGAGGAAGAGCGTGTGTCGCTCACGCAGCAGCGCCTGCTTGACCATGCCCTGCGACGGCGTGCGGAAGTAGCCCAGGCTGGCCCGCGTCAACGCGCGGATCGTCGCGTTGCCGTACAGCGCCGAGTAAAGCGCTGCCGAACGGCCGGTGGAGTGGTAACCCGCATGGGGCTCGGTTTCCAGCACGGCCACACTCGCCTCGCCCGCCAGCGAAGCCGCCACGGACGCGCCCGCGATGCCGGCGCCGATGACGATGCAGTCCACGTTCTTCGTTGTCTCTTGGCCCATGGCTGGTTTATGAATTTTCCAAAACGGAAAATAAATGTACCATCACGAAAATAGTTGAGCAATGCTGAAATCAGCGCATACGGCGCCGTTCTAGGAGATCTTGTGGACGCTTCCCTGCAACCTCCGCTGCAAGCCCGCCCGACCGCGCAGTGGCTCGGCCAGCCGCGTGGCCTGGTGGTGCTCTTCCTGACCGAGATGTGGGAGAAGTTCTCCTTCTACGGCATGAAGGCGCTGCTGATCTATTACATGATCCGGCACCTGCAGTTCCCGCAGGCCGACGCGTCGCTGATCTACGGCGCGTACACGGGCGGCGTGTATCTGACGCCCATCTTCGGTGGCTACATCGCCGACCGCTGGCTGGGCCGGTGGCGCGCCATCCTCATCGGCGGCTCGCTGATGGCGCTGGGCCACTTCACGCTGGCCTTCGAATCGGCCTTCTTCCCGGCCCTGGTGCTGATCGCGCTGGGCAACGGCCTGTTCCTGCCCAACCTGCCCAGCCAAGTGGGCGACCTCTATGACGAGAAGGACCCACGCCGCGGCGGCTCGTACAACATCTACTACGTCGGCGTGAACCTGGGCGCGCTGCTGGCGCCGCTGGTGTGCGGCACGCTGGGCGAGCTGTACGGCTGGCACTTCGGCTTTGGCGCCGCAGGCATCGGCATGTGCGTGGGGCTGGTCATCTACGTGCTCGGCAGGCGTCATCTGCCGCCGGACCGGCCGAGCGCCGCAGAGCCCGCCACTGACCGGCCTGCTGGGCTCTCGGCCGGCGCCATCGTGCCGCTGCTGCTGGTGGGCCTGGCGGTCGTCGTGTTCCGCAGCGGCTACGAGCAGAGCGGCAACACGCTGGCGGTGTGGGCCGAGACTGGCGTGCAGCGCGCGCTGTGGGGCTACACCATCCCGGTCACGTGGATGCAGTCGCTGAACCCACTGTTCGTCTTCATGTTCACGCCCTTCGTCGTGGCGAGCTGGCGCCGCGCGGCGGAGCGCGGGCGGGAGCCGTCGTCGCTGGCCAAGATGGCGCTGGGCGCGGCCGGCGTGGCACTGTCCTACCTGATGCTGGCCCTGCTGGCCGTGGGCAACGCTCCTGTGAGCCTGCTCTGGTTGGTGGCCTTCTTCGCTGTCTACACGGTGGCGGAGCTCTACATCCTGCCCGCGGGCCTGGGCCTGTTCGCGCGGCTGGCGCCTAGGGGCATGGGCGGCACTTTCGTCGCGGCCTGGTTCCTGGCGTCGTTCGGCGGCAACCTGTTGTCGGGCGTGGTGGGGCGCTGGCTGGAACCGTTGGGCGCTGCGGGCTTCTTTGTCTTGCTGGGGGTGGTCACCGGGGTCGCTGCGGTGGCGCTGCTGGCGCTGCGGCCGGCGCTGCGGCGCGTGGAGAGCGCGCGGGCGTCTAGCGGCGCGTAGCCTTGCCCACCGGCCGGGCAGCACGCGCCGCTCTGGCAGGCGCGGCGGGCTCGGGCGCCGGCGCAGCCAGGCGCTGCGAGGCCTCGACGAAGTGATGCGTCATCACGTCGCCGTGGCCGTTGCGCGGCGCGCAGGTGGCAACGAGGCGGCAGGGGGCGTCGGAGGCCTTCAGGTAGGCATGCCCCATCTCGCTGTCGAAGAAGATGGAGTCGCCCGTCTTCAACAGCACCGGCGCGTACAGCTCCGAGTGGAAGGCGACTTCGCCCTCGATGACGAAGGCGAACTCCTCGCCCGGGTGGCGGATGAGGTCGCCAAACTCGGCCTTGAACTCTTCCAGCGTGCGTGCCCGCACCTCGACGATCAGCGGCGTGAAGCGCTTGTTCAGCAGCTCCGACGCGAGATAGCTCTGCTTGTAGCTCAGCGTGTCGACGACCTGGCCGTCGCCCGCGCGGTGCACGACGCGCCGGCCGCCGCCACTCGGCGCGGGCCGCGCACCCTGTGTGTCGTGCAGCAGCTCGGCCATGTCCACGCCCAGGCCGCGACTGAGCAGCATCAGCTTGTCGTAGGACAGCGAGACGTTGCCTTTTTCCAATTTGGACAACGTCGAAACCGCCATGCCGGTGCGCTCGCCCACCTGGCTCAGCGTCAGGCCGAGCCGCTTGCGGACGCTGCGGATGTGTTCGCCGGGAGTGATGTTGGAGCTGGCCATGGGGTGGAGGAAATCCAATTCCATCTTAGGTCACAGCCCCTTGCCGGCCGTCTCCACAGTTGCCCTTAGACCAGTTGGGCATTTCATATAAGGTTTACACCGATGGGAAAGATTTTTCCAAATTGGAAACTTCACTCATCAAACAACCCAACTCTGATCCAGGAGAAGCCATGAGCCGGTCCTCCCGCGTCGCTCGCCCAGGCGCGCTGCCCCAACGCCACAAGCGTCATCGGCTGGCAGCCCTGCTGGTGCCCGGCCTCGCCACACTGTCCGCGCTGTGCGCGTCGCCACTGTGGGCGCAGTCCACTGCCGCAGCGGCACCCGAGGCCCAGCGCGACGTCGAGAAGCTCGACATCGTGACCGTCACCGCCACGCGCCGCCGCGAGCCGGTGCGCGACGTGCCGCTGCGCGTGGAGACGCTGGGCGCCGAGCCGATGGAGCGTGCGGGCGCCGCGTCGCTGAGCGACTACGTCGGCGGCCTGCCCGGCGTGGACGTGAAGACGAGCGGCGGCCCCGGCCGCGGCGCGGTGACGATGCGCGGCGTCAGCGTCGGCGAGCAGCAGATCGCCACCGTCGGCATGTATGTCGACGACGTCGCCTTCGGCTCCAGCAGCGCCTTCGTCGGCGGCGCCAACACGGCGCTGGACCTGTCGCTGCTGGACCTGCGCCACATCGAGGTGCTGCGCGGCCCGCAGGGCACGCTGTACGGCGCGGGCGCCATGGGTGGGCTGTTGAAGTACGTGACCAACGAACCCGACAGCTCGCAGTTCTCCGGCAAGGTCGGCCTGGGCGTGCGCCAGGCCCGCGGCGGCGCGCTAGGCCACACCGAGCAGGCGGTGCTCAACGTGCCGCTGAGCCAGGACGTGGCGGCGCTGCGCGTGGCCGCCTTCAACGACCACGAGGGCGGCCACATCGACGCCGTCGGCAAGGCGGCCGGTGAGCACATCAACGACGGCAACACGCGCGGCGCGCGGGTGTCGGTGCTGATCGAGCCCATGTCCAGGATGAAACTGCGCCTGGCTCACACGCAGCAGGAGATCCGGCGCAACGGCCTGAACGTCGTCGAGTACGACATCGCCACCGGCCAACCCATCTACGGCGAGCGGACGCGCCACCTCGACACCGCCGAGGCCTACAAGCTCAAGACGCGCCTCAGCTCGGCCGACTTCGAATACGACTTCGGCTGGGCGCGCTTCAACGCCATCGCGTCGACACAACGCGTCGACAGCGCCACCGGCCAGGACGCCACGGCCCTGCTGGGCAACAACCCGGCCTTCGACTTTGTGTCGCTGAACAACGCCTTCGGCCTGCGCAAGCAGACGCAGGAGCTGCGCCTGACCTCGCAGCGCGGCACCGTCGAATGGCTGTTGGGCTACTTCCGCACCAAGGAGACCGGCCTCGTCGGCCAGCGCCTGTGGGCGCAGGTGGCCGGCGGCGGCGGCGAGATGGTGCTGACGACGACCGGCCAGCCCTCCGAGTACCGCGAGCGCGCCCTTTACGGCGATGTGACCTGGAACATCGACCCGACGTGGTCCGTGACGCTCGGTGCCCGCGTGGCGAAGAACGAGCAGGTCTACACGGTGTTCGTCAACGACGTGCTGAACTCCTCGGCGCCCAGCGACGACACGGCCAGGACCTATCTCGCCACGCTGCGCTACGCGATCGACAAGACGAGCAACGTCTACTTCCGCGCCGCCAGCGGCTACCGGCCGGGCGGCCCGAACTCGCCGGCCATCGACACCAACGGCCAGGTCATCGCCGGCACGCCGGCGACCTTCGGCCACGACACGCTGTGGAGCTACGAGCTGGGCTACAAGGCCGACCTGCTGGACAAGCGCCTGAACGTCGAAGCGGCGCTGTTCAACATCGACTGGAACGACCTGCAGCAGCCCAAGGCCATCGGCGCCAGCCAGATCGTCGTCAACGCCGGCAAGGCGCGCGTGCGCGGCCTGGAGCTGGCCGCCCGCTACAAGGTCGACGCGCACTGGCAGCTGGAAGGCAGCCTGGCCTGGACCGACCCCAAGCTGACCGAGGACGCCCCGGCGCTGGGCCCGGCCGGCTCGCGCATGCCCAACAGCGCCAAGCTCGCCTTCACGCTGGGCGCGCGCTATGCCTTCGACCTGGTCAACAACCCGTCCTATGCCGGCCTGAACGTGCGCCGCGTCGGCCAGCGCAACGCCGGCTTCGACACGGTCGGCGGCTCGGTGCCCAACTTCAGTCAGCCCGGCTACACGCTGGTGGATGCGCAGTGGGGCGTGGAGATCGGCCGCTGGCAGCTCTCCACCTTTGTGCGCAACCTGACCGACAAGCGCGCCATCCTGGGCGCCGACACCGGCTTGACCGCCTTCGGCCTGCCGCTCAACGTGACGACGGTGGCGCCGCGCACGATCGGTGCCAACCTGACCCTGAACTTCTGATCACGGGACCTCGCATGACGAAGCTGTTCACCCGCCTGCACGCGCTGGCCTTCGCACTCACCGCGCTGGCGCCCGCCTGGGCACAGACCGGCCCTGCGCCGGCCGTGACGCCGCCCGCAGCCATTGCCGCACCGGAAGTCACGACGGCCATGCCCAAGCTCAAGGCAGGCGTGGCGCTCACCGCCGTCGATGCCGAGGCCTTCCTCGACGGCCTGATGCCGAGCGCGTTGCGCAGCGCCCGCGTGCCGGGCGCCGTGGTCATCCTCGTCAAGGACGGCCAGCCGCTGGTGCAGAAGGGCTACGGCTACGCCGACTGGGACAAGCATCTGCCGGTGGACCCGCAGAAGACGCTGTTCCGCCCCGGTTCGGTGTCCAAGCTGTTCACGTGGACGGCCGTCATGCAGCTCGTCGAGCAGGGCAAGCTGGACCTGGACGCCGACCTGAACAAGTACCTCGACTTCACGATGCCGGGCCGCAACGGCAAGGCGCTGACGCTGCGCCACGTGATGACGCACACGACCGGCCTGGAAGAGACGGCGCGCGACCTGCTGACCTACGCGCCCGTCACGCCCGACCTCGGCAAGGTGCTCAAGGGCTATATCCCGCCCTACGTCTACGACCCCGGCACCACGCCCGGCTACTCCAACTACGCCACCTCGCTGGCCGGCTACATCGTCCAGCGCGTCAGCGGCAAGTCGTTCGACGACTACCTGGAGCAGCACGTCTTCGCGCCGCTGGGCATGAAGCAGTCGACCTTCCGCCAGCCGCTGCCGGATGCGCTCAAGGGCCAGATGTCGCAGGGCTATATGACGCAGGACGAGAAGCCCCTGGGCTTCGAGATCATCAGCATGCCGCCGGCCGGCAGCATGTCGGCTCCGGGCGCGGACATGGGCCGCTTCATGCTGGCCTATCTGCAACAGGGCCGGCTCGGTGATGCACAGCTGCTCAAGCCCGAGACCGTCAAACTGATGTTCGGCCAGCTGACGCGGCCGATGCCCGGCCTCTCCGGTATCGGCCTGGGCTTCTACGAGCAGAACATCAACGGCCACCGCGTGCTGGCCCACGGCGGCGACACGGTGCTGTTCCACAGCGACCTGCTGCTGTTCGTCGACGATGGCATCGGCCTGTACGTGTCGGTCAACGGCGCCGGCCACGAGCGCCAGGGCGCCTGGCTGCGCGACAAGCTGTTCGAGGCCTTCGCCGACCGCTACCTGCCCGACGCCCGCCCGGCCACCAAGCCCGAGGTGAACGAAGCCACCGCCAAGCAGCATGCGCAGCAGATGGCCGGCGCCTACCGCAACACGCGCCGCGAGGACTCGACCTGGCTGTCCGTGCTGCAACTGCTGAGCCCGCTGAAGGTGCAAGCGCTGGAAGACGGCCGCCTGGCCATCGACCTGGCAGGCGCGCGCAGCGTCTACCGCGAGGTGAAGCCCTATTTCTGGGAGGAGGAACACGGCAAGCGCCGGCTGCAGGCCGCTGTGGAGAACGGCAAGGTCAAGCACTGGGGGCTGGAGCCTTTCGTGTTCGCCTTCATCTTCGAGCCGGTGCCCTTCATGGCCAGCCCGATGGTGCTGGTGCTGACGGGCCTGGCCCTCATCACGCTGCTGCTGACCGCCCTGCTGTGGCCCGTGGCCGCCGTGCTGCGCCGCCGCTACCACGTGGCGGTGCCCCCGCCCAAGCAGGTCACGTGGGTGCGCATCGCCAGCGTGGGCGCACTGCTGGGCCTGGGCCTGTGGGCCTGGGTGGTCTCGCTGCTGGAGAGCCTGGGGGACGCGTCGCTGCTGTTGCCGCTGGCGCAGCTGGTGCTGGCGGTGTCGGCGGTCGGCGGGCTCGTCGTGGCCGGCCTGCATGCCCGCCATGTGCTGAAGGTCGGCAACAAGGCCGCCAAGGCGCTGGCCATCGTCTGGGTGCTGGCCTTTGCCGTGCTGCTTGCGGTGGCGGTGTACCACCACCTGATCGGCTTCAACCAGTACTACTGAGAGGCCAGCCATGAAGCTCTTCCTGGGCGGGCTGGTGCATGAGACCAGCAGCTTCTCGCCGCTGCCCACCAGCGTGCAGTCCTTCCGCGAGGGCGTGCTGATCCACCGCAGCGACGCGCGCGCGCTGCAGAAGATCGTCGCCCAGCCGACGCTGATGGGCGTCATCGCCGCCGCCGCGCGCCAGGGCGACACGCTGCTGCCGGGGCTGTACGCCGAGGCGCAGCCGTCCGGCCCGCTGTCCCGCGCCGACTACGAGCAATTGCGCGACGAACTGCTGGCCGACCTGCGCGCGTCCCTGAGCCTGGGCCCGGTGGACGCCGTGTTGCTGGTGCTGCACGGCGCCATGCTGGCCGACGGCTACCCCGACTGCGAAGGCGACCTGCTGACCCGCGTGCGCGAGCTGATCGGCCCGCGCGTGCCGCTGGGTGCGCTGCTGGACCTGCACTGCAACCTGAGCCCGGCCATGGTCGACTCGGGCGCGGTACTGGTGGCCTGCAAGGAGTATCCGCACATCGACTACGCCGCCCGCGGCGAGGAGCTGCACGCGATGCTGAGCGCGATGGCGCGCGGCGAACTGGCGATCAAGGCGCAGTGGCGGCGCGTGCCCATGCTGGGCATCTTCGGCACGACGCAGCCGCCGATGAGCGACTTCGTGCGCCAGCTGCAGGCCAGCGAGCAGACGGTGCCGGGGGTGGCCTCGGTATCGGTGCTGCACGGCTTCCCGTGGTCGGACACGCCGTACACCAGCGCGGCCGTGCTCGTGCTGGCGCAGGACACGCCGGCCGCAGCCAAGGCGGCCGCGCAACTGCTGGGCGAACTCGCCGACAGCTTCTACGGCCTGCGCGAACGCGCCGTTGCCAACCGCCTGCCGCTGGATGCGGCGCTGGACGAGGCCCTGGCCGCCATGCAGCGGGCCGAAGGGCGCCCCGTCGTGCTGGCCGACACGGCCGACAACCCCGGCGGCGGCGCGGCCGGCGACAGCACCTTCGTGCTGCGCGAGCTGCTGCGGCGTGGCGTGCAGGACGTGGCGCTCGGCATGATCTGGGACCCACAGGCCGTGGCCATCGCGACGTCAGCAGGCGTCGGCGCGCGCCTGCAGCTGCGCATCGGCGGCAAAGTGGGGCCGATGTCCGGCGACCCAGTGGACCTCGACGTCGAAGTGCTCGCCTGCCGCGCCAATGCCTGCCAGCGCAGCCTGACGCCCGGCGGCACCGACCCGCTGGGCACGGCCGTCGCCGTGCGTGCGCAGGGCATAGACATCGTGCTCAACAGCACCCGCCAGCAGGTGTTCTCACCGGAATGCTTTACCGAACTCGGCATTGACCCCAGCGCCAAGCGCCTGGTCGTCGTCAAGTCGACCCAGCACTTCCGCTCAGGCTTCGACGCGATGGCCGCGGCGGTCGTGTACGCCGACACACCGGGCAGCCTGGCCTCGGACCTGGGCCGGCTGCCCTACAGGCAACTGCCCCGCCCAGTCTGGCCGCTCGACTAAGCGCTAAGCCGCGAAGGCGATGGCTTCCGGCTCGCCGCGCGGCAGGCTGGCCCAGCGGTCGGCGTTCAGCTCGTAGAGCAGCGCCGCAGCGCTGCCGGGGCCATCGGCCAGCGCGCCCTTGAGGCGCAGGCCCAGGCATTCCAGCGTCTTGCGTGTCGGCGCATTGCTGGGCAGCACTGCGGCGACGACCGTGCTCTCACGGCGCTGCTCGAACGCCTGCGTGAAGGCGTGAAGCGCCATTTCAGACGCCAGGCCGCGGCCCCAGGCCTGGGGCGTGATGCGGTAGTAGAGGTAGAGGCCGGCATGGCCGGCGACGCTACGGTGCATCAGGCCGCCAAAGCCGATCAGCACCTCGGGCTTGTCGCGCTCGGCAATGGCCCAGTGACCGAAACCCAGCTTCTGCCAGTGGGCGATCCAGCCCTGCAGCTGCGCCTCGATGGCGGCGGCACCCTGCGGCGTGGCAGCGGCACAAAAGCGGTTGACGGCGGGGTCGGCGTACAGCGCGACCAACGTCTGGAGATCATTTTCCCGA
The DNA here is from genome assembly GCF_054177665.1 of Roseateles sp. P5_E8. NCBI lineage: Bacteria > Pseudomonadati > Pseudomonadota > Betaproteobacteria > Burkholderiales > Sphaerotilaceae > Roseateles > Roseateles sp. P5_E8. Next base: position 31,551 of record NZ_JBGCUM010000003.1, read on the forward strand.
GGTGGCCGCAACACGAGGCGGTGGGTCACCATGGCCGCTGGCACGGCAGGAACAGGCGCGCAGAACTCACTCGGAACCATGGACGACGCTAACTCGGTGAAAACCCTAGGAGGGTATCCGCGAGCCGCTCGCAACGGAAGCCCGCAGCGACGGGTGTTGTCGCATTGCTGTCACAAATCGTGACGTGCGCACGTAAAGCTGAGCCGTCGGCCTGGCAACGGACGTCACGTTTGAACACGAAATATGGCTAGTGGATTCCAAGTGGATGGCGCATCATGCCGCCATGCCTGCTACTCCCCTGCTCTCGCCCAAGGCGGCCAAGCCCGTCGATGAAAAGCTGACGATCAACATTGGCTGCGTCGACCTCGGTCAGATCGACCTGCTGGTGCAGGAAGGCTTCTACGCCAACCGCAGCGACCTGATCCGCACGGCCATCCGCAACCAGATCGCCAACCACGCTGACGTGGTGCGCCAGGTCGTCACGCGCAAGAGCATCGTGCTGGGCATCCAGCAGTTCAGCGCGGCGGACCTCATCCAGGCCCAGGCGGCCGGCGAAAAGCTGCAGATCCGCGTGCTCGGCTTGGCCGTCATCGCGCCCGACGTCACACCCGAGCTGGCGCTGGCCACCATCGAGTCGCTGGCCGTGCTGGGCGCGCTGCATGCCAGCCCCGCCGTGAAAGCGGCCCTGGTCGGCCGGCTGCTGTAAACCTTTCATGAAAGTTCCCATGCACCCCCAGTTTTCCCAGTTGATGAAAAACGCCACCGCGCTGACGCGCTCCGGCGACCTCAGGGGCGCGATGGCCGCCATTGCCGGCGCGCTGAAAGGCGGCGCGGCGGTGGCGCCGCCAGCGCCCTCGGCCGATGCCGACGTCATCGACGTGGAGGCGCGCGTCATCGAGCGCGACACGCCGGTGTCACCCGCGCCGATCAAGGAGCGCGAGCAATTCGTCTCCGGCCACTTCAGCCACCGGGCCGGCGCGCGCGACTACCGCCTGTTCATCCCTGTCCCCCAGCGCGACAAGCCCCGCGCGCTGGTCCTCATGCTGCACGGCTGCACGCAGAACCCCGACGACTTCGCCAAGGGCACGCGCATGAACGCGCTCGGCGCCGAATACAACGCGCTGGTGCTCTACCCGGCGCAGACGCAACAGGCCAATGCCCAGGGCTGCTGGAACTGGTTCAAGCACAACCACCAGGGCCGCGAACGCGGAGAGCCCGCACTGCTGGCCGCGATGACGAAGCACATCGCCGAGACCCACGGCGTCGATCCCTCACGCGTTTTTGTCGCCGGCCTGTCCGCCGGTGGCGCGATGGCGGCCATCCTGGCGGCGACGCACCCGGACGTCTTCGCCGCAGCCGGCGTGCACTCGGGCCTGCCGGCCGGCGCGGCCCGCGATCTGCCAGGCGCGCTGGCGGCGATGCAGGGCCAGGCCGGCCACGCCTCGGTGGGCGCGCCGAAGTCGGGCGTGCGCATGATCGTCTTCCACGGCGATGCCGATGCCACGGTTCACCCGAGCAACGGCGAGCGGGTGGTGGCGGCGCATGGCGGTGCGGCGGTCCGCGTCGACGAGCAGGCCGGCCTTAAGCACGGCACGCGCACCTGCACGCGGCGCCTGCACAAGGATGCGCAGGGGCGTGTCGTCACCGAGCAGTGGACGGTGCACGGCGCCGGCCACGCCTGGTCGGGCGGCAACCCGGCGGGCTCCTACGCGGATGCGCGCGGGCCGGACGCCAGCGCGGAAATGATGCGGTTCTTCTTCGAGCGCTGAGTCCACGTCATTGATTCAGGGAACAGGGTGTGGTCCCTTCCCCGCAAAACAGGCATGGCCGGACCCGTTACGTGCGCCAGCCGGCACGCCGCGCCACGACGCCTACACTGAGCCGCACACCCCCTACCCAAGCGACCCATGGACAGTCGAGAGAGCAGCCGGTTGACGGCGCCTCTGGCTCATCGTGTCGCAGAGGACGCCGACTCCCACCAGATTGCCGCCGCGATCCACGCGCTGTGGACGGACATCGAAGCCGCCCTGCAGCCCATCGTCGGCCGTCGCGGCGTCGCGGCGCTGTTCAAGCGCACGCTGCACCTGGCCGCAGCGCGCCATCCCTGGCTGGCGCCGCTCAAGCCGGGCAGCGACGACGCGGTCGACCTGGGCCAGCTGACGGCGCTTTTCGCTGCACAACCACCATCGCGGGCAGGCGAGGCGGGCAGCGCCTTGTTCGAGATCTTTCGCGAGCTGCTCGTCACCTTGATCGGCGCCCCGCTGAGCGAGCGATTGCTCCAGACCGCCTGGTCGAATTCTTCAAGCGCTGCCCCGGCGCAGGACCCCACGCCATGACTTCCAAAGTGACCATCAACAGCCTGTCGACCGGCGTGCCCGGCCTGGACGACTTGCTGGGCGGAGGGTTGCCGGAGTTCTCGTTCAACCTGATCGCCGGCCAGCCCGGCTGCGGCAAGACGACGCTGGCGCACCAGATCATGTTTTCGCTGGCCACCGAGGCGCGGCCGGCGCTGTACTTCACCGTGCTGGGCGAGCCGCCGCTGAAGATGCTGCGCTACCAGCAGCAGTTCGCCTTCTTCGACCATGACGCCATCAACCGCAGCGTGCGCTTCGTCAACCTGTGCGACGAGGCCATGCTGGGCGACCTGGACCGCGTGCTGGCGCGCATCACCGAAGAAGTCGCCAGGCACGAGCCGGCGCTGGTGTTCGTCGACTCCTTCCGCTCCGTCGTGCTGGCCACACATGGCGACGGCAACGCGCACAACCACCTGCAGCGCTTCATGCAGCAGCTCGGCATGCTGATGACGAGCTGGCAGGCCACCACCTTCCTGATCGGCGAGTACTTCACCGACAGCGACGCCAACCCGGTGTTCACGGTGGCAGATGGCCTGATCTGGATGCGCCAGAACGTGCAGCGCAACGCCATGGTGCGCAAGATGGAGATCATGAAGATGCGCGGCCAGCCCTCGCTGCCCGGGCTGCACGCCTTCCGCATCAATGAGAGCGGGCTGCAGATCTTCGTGCCGGCGTCTGGCGCGCCTGAGGCGGCGCCACGCCACGGCACCGCGGACCGCGCCTCGATGGGCGTGCCCGGGCTGGACGAGATGATGAACGGCGGGCTGCCACGCGGCTATTCGCTGCTGCTGGCCGGGCCGTCGGGGTCGGGCAAGAGCATCCTGGCGGCGGCCTTCCTGAACGCCGGCGTGAGCAACGGCGAGACGGGCGTCATCGCCGCCTTCGAGCGCCGCCCCAACCGCGCGCACAACCAGGAACTGGCGCAGAACATCGCGCAAGGCCGCATCGGCCTGGTGGAAAGCCACGCGACCGACATCTCCATCGAGGAGGTCGTGCACCTGCTGGCCAAGGAAATCCACCGCTTGAAGGCCACCCGCGTCGTCATCGACTCGCTGTCCGGCTTCGAGCTGGCCCTCGGGCCGTCGTTCAAGGAGGATTTCCGCGAATCGCTGCTGCGGCTGGTGGCCTCGCTGACCGGCATGGGCGTGACGGTGCTGATGACCTCCGAGCTGGAGGACCGCTACACCGACCTGCGCTTCAGCCCCTACGGCACGGCCTTCATGACCGACGCCATCATCGTGCAGCGCTACATCGAGGTGGACAGCCGGCTGCGGCGCGTGATGGCGGTGGTCAAGGTGCGCGACAGCGCCCACTCCGACCAGCTGCGCGAGTACAGCATCGACGACAGCGGCATCCGCATCGGCACGATGCTCGCCGAGCAGGAAGGCCTGCTGGGCGGTCGCCCGGCCACCCGACGCCGCGCCGCCGCCGAGGCCTGACGCGGCGCGGTCTGGCCCACACCCAAGCAGCCGCAGGAGCGTATGGAAACCAGCCCTGAACCTCGCGGAACGGCGTCGACGGCGCTGGCGGCGGAGGTCGCCGCGCTGGAGCGCATGACGCTCAGCGCCCGCGCCGAGCTGGCCACCGTGCTGGCGGACCTGGCCCTGGCGCAGGCGCAGCTCGGCGGCCATCAGGTGCAGCAGTTGCTTGAAGCGAACGAGCAACTGGTGATCGACGCGGTGCGCTCCCGCACGATGGCCGACTCGTCAGCACTGCTGGTGACCGAGCTGACGAAGTCCAGCGAACTCGACGGCCTGACGGGGCTGCCGAACAGGGTGCTGCTGGTCGACCGCTTCTCGCAGGCGCTGACGCATGCCAAGCGGCGCGACACCCGCCTCGCCCTGCTGTTCCTGGATCTCGACCAGTTCAAGCGGATCAACGACACGCTGGGGCACAAGGTGGGCGACGCCGTGCTGCGCGAGGTCGGGCACTGCCTGAATGCCTGCGTGCGCCAGGTGGACACGGTGTGCCGCCTGGGTGGCGACGAGTTCGTGCTGCTGCTGACCGAGATCGCCGGCCCGGCCGACCCCGGGCGGGTGGCCGAGAAGCTGTTGGCCTCGCTGGCCCAGCTCACCACGGCGGGCGGCGTGGCGGTGCGGGTGTCGGCCAGCATCGGCATTGCCGTGTTCCCCGACGACGCCGCTGACGTCGAGCGCCTGGTGGACTGCGCCGACCAGGCCATGTACCGCAGCAAGCACGCTGGCGGCAATTGCTACCGATTCTTTTCCATGCACGACCCGCACACGGATGCGGCCTGGCCGGGCAAGCCACGAGAGGCGGGCGGCGCGCAGTTGCTGGAGGCGAACCAGAACCTGGTGCTGTCGGCGATGGCCGCGTCGGCCGTGGCGGAGCAGAAGGAGCTGCTGCTGGCCGACCTGCAGCATGCGGCCACGAACAAGGACGAGTTCCTCAGCGTGCTGGGCCATGAGCTGCGCAACCCCCTGGCGCCGCTGGTGACCACACTCGACGTGATGCGCCTGCGCGCAGGCGGCCACGAGACGGTCGAGCATTCGACGATGCGCCGCCACCTCGGCCACCTGATGCGCCTGGTGAGCGACCTGCAGGACGTGGCCAAGATCGCCACGGGCAAGGTCGACCTGCGGCTGGGAATCGTCCAGATCGGCGACATCGCCGTGGAAGCCATCGCGATGGCCAAGCCCCTGCTTGAGAAACGCCAGCAGCACTTCAGCTTCAACGAGGCGCCGCACCCCCTGACCTGCCGGGGCGACGCGGTGCGACTGGAGCAATCCGTCGCCAACCTGCTCATCAACGCCGCCAAGTACACGCCGCCGGGCGGCAGCATCTCACTGACGACGCGGCAGGAGGGCGAGCAGGCCGTCATCAGCGTCAGGGACAACGGCCGCGGCATTTCCGCCGAGGCGCTGCCGGACGTGTTCAACCTGTTCTTCCAGGAGCGCGGCGGCGATGCGCTACTGCGCGACGCAGGGCTGGGCGTCGGGCTGGCCCTGGTGCGCAGCCTGGTGGGCCTGCATGCGGGCAGCGTCAGCGCACACAGCGACGGCGTCGGCCTGGGCAGCGAGTTCACGATCCGCCTGCCCCTGCTGGCCGCCGACGAGACCGAGCTGATGCAGGCCGCATCGGCAGACGCAGCCGGCTCGGCACAGACCCCACGCCGCATCCTGATCGTCGACGACAACTACGACGCAGCGGATTCGCTGAGCATGCTGCTGCGCATGTATGGCCACGAGGTCTGGGTGGCGACGCACCCGGTCGCCGCGCTGCAGCTGGTGGCCACGGCGGCCCCCGACCTGGCCCTGTTGGACATCGGTCTGCCCGGCATGGACGGCTACGAGCTGGCGCGGCGCATCCGGCGGCAGTACCCCGAGCTCCGCGTGGCCATGGTGGCCTTGAGCGGCTATGGCCGCGCTGCCGATTTCGAGAACAGCACGGCGGCCGGTTTCGATGCGCACCTGGTCAAGCCCGTGCAGATCGACGAGCTGGAGCGCGTCGTGCGGACCGTGCATTTCACGCCGCGCAGCTAGGCCCCGGTCTCGACCCGCACACGCTTGAAGCGCGAGCCGCCGCCGCTGTGGATGCTCACCGCTGATTTGGCGCAGCCGAAATGCTTCGCCACCAGCGCGATCAGCTCGGCATTGGCCTTGCCGTCCACCGGCGGCGACTTCAGCCAGGCCGTCCAGGTGCCGTCGGCCTCCTGGACCAGCTCGGACCGTGACGATCCGGGCTTGGCCTTGAGCTGAAGCGTCGTGACGGTCAACCCGTCAGCAACGCGTTGACACGGCGCACGTAGGCAGCCGGGTCTTCCAGGTGGCCGCCCTCGGCCAGCACGGCCTGGTCGAACAGCACCTGGGCCAGGTCGTCGAAGTGATCGCTGCCGTCCAGCTTCTTGACCAGCGCATGGTCGGCATTGATCTCCAGCGTCGGCTTGCTCTCGGGTGCCGTCTGGCCGGCCTGCTTCAGCAGCCGCGCCAGGTGGCCGCTCACGTCGCCCTCTTCGACGACGATGCAGGCCGGCGAGTCGACCAGGCGGGTCGTCACGCGCACGTCCTTGGCGCGGTCCTTGAGCGCTTCCTTGAGCTTGTCGAGCAGCGGCTTCAGGCTCTCGGCGGTTTCGTCGGCCTTCTTCTTCTCGTCCTCGTCCAACAGCTTGCCGAGGTCGACCGCACCCTTGGCGACGGACTGCAGCGTCTTGCCCTCGAACTCGTAGAGGTGGCTCAGCATCCACTCGTCGACGCGGTCCACCAGCAGCAGCACCTCGATGCCCTTCTTGCGGAAGATCTCCAGCTGCGGGCTGTGCTTCGCGGCGGCCAGCGAGTCGGCGGTGATGTAGTAGATGACCTCCTGGCCGTCCTTGGCGCGCGACACGTAGTCGGCCAGGCTGACGTTGGCGTCGGCGTGCGTGGACGCAAAACGGAACAGCTTGGCCAGGCGTTCCTGGTTGGCGTGGTCTTCGCCGATGCCTTCCTTCAGCACCTGGCCGAAGTCGGTCCAGAAGGCCGCGTACTTGTCCTTGTCGGCTTGGTCTTCGCTGTTGGCCAGGCTCTCCAGCATGCCCAGCACGCGCTTGGTGGAACCCTCGCGGATGGCCTTCACGTCGCGGCTTTCCTGCAGCAGCTCACGGCTCACATTCAGCGGCAGGTCGGCCGAGTCGATGACGCCCTTGACGAAGCGCAGGTAGACCGGCATCAGCGCCTCGGCGTCGTCCATGATGAAGACTCGCTTCACGTACAGCTTCACGCCGCCGCGCTTGTCACGGTTCCACAGGTCGAAGGGCGCCTTCTGCGGGATGTAGAGCAGCTGCGTGTACTCGCTGCGGCCTTCCACGCGGTTGTGCGTGTAGGCCAGCGGCGCGTCGCTGTCGTGGCTGATCTGCTTGTAGAACTCCTCGTACTGCTCGGCCGTGACCTCGCTCTTGCTGCGCGCCCACAGCGCCGAGGCCTTGTTGACCGGCTCCCACTCGTCGAGCACAACCTGCTTGGCGTTGTCTGCGTCCCACTCTTCCTTCTTCATCAGGATGGGGAGGGAAATGTGGTCGCTGTACTTGCTGATCGTCGACTTGACGCGCCAGGTCTTCAGGAACTCTTCCTCGCCGTCGCGCAGATGCAGCACGACGTCGGTGCCGCGGCCCGGCTTGGTGATGGTCTCCAGCTCGTACTCGCCGGTGCCTTCGCTGCTCCAGCGCACGCCCTGGTCGGCGGGCAACCCGGCGCGGCGGGTTTCCACCGTGATGCGGTCGGCGACGATGAAGCCGGAGTAGAAGCCCACGCCGAACTGGCCGATCAGCTGCGCGTCCTTCTTCTGGTCGCCCTCCAGCTTGGCCATGAACTCGCGCGTGCCGCTCTTGGCGATGGTGCCCAGGTGGGACGCGGCTTCCTCGGCGCTCATGCCGATGCCGTTGTCGCTGATGGTCAGCGTCTTGGCTTCCTCGTCAAAGCTGACGCGCACTTCCAGGTTGGGTGTGTCCTCGAACAGCGCGGCGTTGTCCAGCGCCTCGAAGCGCAGCTTGTCGCAGGCGTCGCTCGCGTTGCTCACCAGCTCGCGCAGGAAGATCTCCTTGTTGGAGTACAGCGAGTGGGTGACGAGGTGCAGGATCTGCTTGACTTCGGCCTGGAAGGCGTGGGTTTGCTTGGTCATGGCGAGAGGTATTCCGTGAACGAAAACGCGGCCCACGTGGGGCCGCGCGATGCGGATTTCAAGAGCCGCGATTGTGTCAGCGGCGCGCCTTCACGGCTTCGCTCAGCACATCCAGCACCGCCAGCGAGTCGTCCCAGCCCAGGCAGGCGTCTGTGATGCTCTTGCCGTATTCCAGCGCGTTCGGATCATCCTGGCCCGGCGTGAACTTCTGGGCGCCGTCGTTCAGATGGCTCTCCACCATGACGCCGAAGATGTTGTTGCCGCCCTCGCGCATCTGGCCGGCGATGTCGCGGGCGACGTCGACCTGGCGCTGGTGCTGCTTGCTGGAGTTGGCGTGCGAGCAGTCCACCATCAGGCGTTGCGGCAGCTTGGCCTTGGCCAGGTCGGCGCAGGCCGCGGCGACATTGGCCGCGTCGTAGTTCGGCGCCTTGCCGCCGCGCAGGATGACGTGGCAGTCCTCGTTGCCGCTGGTCTGCACGATGGCGACCTGGCCGTTCTTGTGGACCGACAGGAAGTGGTGGCCGCGCGCCGCGGCCTGAATCGCGTCGGTGGCGATCTTGATGTTGCCGTCGGTGCCGTTCTTGAAGCCGATGGGTGCGGACAGGCCCGAGGCCAGTTCGCGGTGCACCTGGCTCTCGGTCGTGCGCGCGCCGATGGCGCCCCAGGCGATCAGGTCGCCGATGTACTGGGGCGAGATCACGTCCAGGAATTCGCTGCCGGCCGGCACGCCCAGGCGGTTGATCTCCAGCAGCAGCTGGCGGGCGATGCGCAGGCCTTCGTCGATGCGGTAGCTCTCGTCCAGGTAGGGGTCGTTGATCAGCCCCTTCCAGCCCACCGTCGTGCGCGGCTTCTCGAAGTAGACGCGCATGACGATCTCCAGCGTGCCGGCGTACTTCTCGCGCTCGATCTTGAGCTTGCGGGCGTACTCCAGCGCGGCGTTGGGGTCGTGGATGGAGCAGGGGCCGATGACGACGAGCAGGCGGTCGTCCTCGCCGCTCATGATCTTGCGGATGCGCTGGCGGGTGCTGCTGATCAGGCCTTCCATCGCGGTGCCGCGGATGGGGAAGAAGCGGATCAGATGCTCCGGCGGCGGCAGCGGCGTGATGTCGAGGATGCGCTCGTCATCGGTGGCGCTGGTCTTGTCGTCCTGGGAGTACCAGCGCTGGGCTTCGGGTTCGACGTTGGAGACTTTGGCATTCATCGTTGGCACCTCTGAAATGAAAAAACCGCCGGGCTTTGGAGGCCCGGCGGTTTGTAGGGAGTCTGTGGTCAGCGCGCGCGCTCAGGACTCTCCACCGCCGGGGCGGGGAAAAAACCAAAAGCTAAAAAGGGTGGCGCGGGACATGGGTGCGGAATCTAGCACGCGCCACCGCGGCTGGCTTCGCCGATGGGCAAGCGGATCTTCAGGCGCGCAACAGCGCCGCAGCCGTCCACAGCAGCGGCGCCTGGCCGTGCTTGTCGCCCACCACGCGCGGCCGCGCGAGGCAGTAGGCCACGTCCCGGCTGTGGCCCGTGCCCACGCAGACTTCGCGTACATCGCCCTCCGGCGTCAACTGCCCGACCAGCGCCAGCCAGGCACGGCGAGCCGGTGCGGCGAACTCGGCTTCGGGCAGCAAGCCCTGCTTGACGCCCGTGACGAAGGCGAACGTGAACATCGCCGTGGCCGAGCTTTCCTCCCAGCTGGCGGGCCGGTCGATGACCTGGCGCCACATGCCGCTGGGCGCCTGTTGGGCGAGCAGGCTGCGCATCATCTTCAGGTAGCCGGCCAGGATGGTCTTGTGCAGCGCATGACTGGCCGGCAGCTCGCGGAGCAGCTCGGTCAGGCCGGAGGCCACCCAGCCATTGCCACGCCCCCAGTGGATGGGTGCCTCCAGCGTGTGGAAGAACAGGCCGTTGGGCTGCTGCAACCGCTCCAGATAGGCCGCCAGCGTCTGCGCTGCGCGGTCCAGGTAGCGCGGCTCGCCGGTCGCGCGCCAGGCCTGCACCTGCAGCGCGGTGATCATGTACATGTCGTCGATCCAGAACCGCGACTGGCCGCTCAGCCCATCGGCGCGCGGGCGATCTCATTGCGCATCGGCGAATGCCAGGCCCATGCTGCGGTCCATGTGCCGCCGACCTTGCAGGTAAAGCTCCAGCGGCAACGCGCCAAAGACGGCGCCATCGACATGATCGGTCTGCGGCACGCGCGGCGATTCGATCTCGCGAAAGGGCAGGAAGCGCTCGGTCAGCTTGCCGCTGAGTACCTTGTCGCCTGAGAGGCCGGCGAACTGCAGGGCGCCGACCCAGGCCACCACGTCCGCGTAGTGCAGGGCCTCGGGCCCGTGCTTGCGGTTCTGCATATAGGGCGACGCTGTGAAGCGCAGCGCCACGCGCCGGCCCACGGCGACGGGATCCACCTCGGCCGGCCAGGCGCCGAGCTCGACGGCCTTCGCCCACAGGGGCAGGCCACCCAGGGCCGCGCCCAGGACCGTGCGCCGCCGCATCACGCTCAGGCGGTGCCGCCGACGGTCAAGCCTTCGATGCGCAGCGTCGGCTGGCCCACGCCCACGGGCACACTCTGGCCTTCCTTGCCGCAGACGCCGACGCCGGTGTCGAGCTGCATGTCGTTGCCGATCATGCTGACGCGCGTCAGTGCGTCCGGGCCGTTGCCGATGATGGTGGCGCCCTTGACGGGGTACTGGATCTTGCCGTTTTCGACCCAGTAGGCCTCGCTGGCCGAGAACACGAACTTGCCGCTGGTGATGTCGACCTGGCCGCCGCCGAAGTTGGTGGCGTACAGGCCCTTCTTGATCGACGCGACGATCTCCTTGGGGTCGTCCTTTCCGCCGAGCATGTAGGTGTTGGTCATGCGCGGCATGGGCACATGCGCGTAACTTTCGCGGCGGCCGTTGCCGGTGGGCGCGGTCTTCATCAGGCGGGCGTTCATCGCGTCCTGGATGTAGCCCTTCAGGATGCCGTCCTCGATCAGCACATTGCGCTGGCTGGCGCAGCCCTCGTCGTCGACGTTGAGCGAACCGCGGCGGTCGGGAATGGTGCCGTCGTCCAGCACCGTCACGCCCTTGGCGGCGACGCGCTGGCCGATGCGGCCGGCAAAGGCGCTGGAGCCCTTGCGGTTGAAGTCGCCTTCCAGGCCGTGGCCAACAGCCTCATGCAGCAACACGCCGGGCCAGCCGGGGCCGACGACGACGACCATCTCGCCCGCCGGCGCCGGGCGGCTGTCCAGATTCGTCAGCGCCGCGTGCACGGCCTGCTCGACATAGCTCGCGATCATCTCGTCGGTGAAATAGGCCAAGCCGAAGCGCCCGCCGCCGCCGCCCGAGCCCACCTCGCGGCGGCCGTTGCTCTCTGCGATGACGGTGATGGACAGGCGCACCAGCGGACGCACGTCCGCCGCCAGCGTGCCGTCGGCGCGGGCGATCAGCACCACCTCGTGCTCGGCGGCCAGGCCGGCCATGACCTGGGCCACGCGCGGGTCCTTGGCGCGGGCCATCTTCTCGGCGCGCTCCAGCAGCGCGACCTTGGCCGAGCTGTCCAGGCTGGCGATGGGGTCGGACACGCCATACAGCTCGCGGCTGCCGGCCACGCGGTGGGTGCCGGGCACCTTGACCTTTTTGCTCTGGCCAGCCGCCGCAATCGTGCGCACGGTGCGGGCGGCGTCGAGCAGCGAGTCCAGCGAGATGTCGTCCGAGTAGGCAAAGGCTGTCTTCTCGCCGGCCACGGCGCGAACGCCCACGCCCTGGTCGATGCTGAACGAGCCGCTCTTGACAATGCCCTCTTCCAGGCTCCAGCCCTCGGCGCGCGTGGTCTGGAAATAGAGGTCCGCATCGTCGATGCGGTGCTCGGTAATGAGGCGCAGCGCCTGCGAGAGCGAGGCCTCGGTCAGGCCGAAGGGCTCCAGCAGTTGGGAGCGGGCGGTGGCCAGGCGGGCCAGGGTGGGTTCGACGGCGATCATGGGTTGATTCTAGGAAGACTGCGGTCCCTGCGTTTTTTTGCGGCGACCGCTGCGCACGAGTCATTTCAAATTCGATACCGCTGCTAACAAATCAATGCTTGGCCAGACTCTCTTAGGGATGTGCCCTGGCTCGCAGCAAGCACAGCATCCAGCGCTCCTGCACCACGTCGGAGCGTCGAATGAAGTTGCTTGCCATTGCCAGCCTTGCGCTGGCCGCCGCCGGAGCCGCACCCGCCGCCACGCTGGTTGGCTCAGGATTTGACCAACCCGTCTTCCTGAGTGCGCCCGTCGGCGACTCGCGCCTCTTCATCGTCGAGAAAGGCGGCGTCATCAAAGTCAGGGACAGCCTGGGCAGCGTGTCCACGGTGCTGGACCTCACGACCAAGGTTGACAGCAGCGGCGAGCGCGGCCTGCTGGGTCTGGCGTTCGACCCCGGCTTCGCGACCAATGGCCGCATCTATGTCGACTACATCGACAAGACGACGCTGAGCACGGTGGTCGCGAGCTACTCGCTGACCGCGAGCGACGTCAACGCCAGCGCGCGCACCATCCTCACGGTCGCCCAACCGGCCAACCGCAGCAACCACAAGGCGGGCTGGATTGGCTTCAGCGCCGCCGACCCTGGCCAGCTCTACATCGCCACCGGCGACGGCGGCAGCAGCAACGACCCCGACAACAACGCGCAGAACTTGAACAGCAACCTGGGCAAGCTGCTGCGCGTCACGCCCGGCGCCGATGGCGGCTATACGGTGCCCGCGAACAACCCCTTCGTCGGCGTGGCCGGCAATGACGAGATCTGGGCCTATGGCCTGCGCAACCCCTTCCGCAACAGCTTCGACCGCGCGACCGGCGACCTGTGGATCGGCGACGTCGGCCAGGGTGCACGCGAGGAGATCGACTTCGCCTCCTTTGCATCAGGCCTGGGCCGAGGCGCCAACTACGGCTGGCGCGTGCGCGAAGGCAGCATCGCCACGCCGGGCATCAGCGACCCCGTGCCCGACGACCTGACCGGCCCGCGCTTCGACTACGGCCGCGCCAACGGCGACGCCACGGTCATCGGTGGCTATGTCTACCGCGGCGGCGGCGACGCGGCCCTCGACGGCAAATATGTCTTTGGCGACTATGTCTCCGGCCGCATCTGGACGCTGACCGGCAACACGGCCACTGAGCTGGCGTCGCCCTTTGCCGGCTCTCAGCTGACCAGCTTCGGCGAAGGCGGCGACGGCTCGCTTTACGCCGTCGGCATCAACGGCAACATCTACCTGCTCGCGGCGGCCGTGCCCGAGCCGGCACCGGCCCTGCTGCTGGCACTCGGCTTGGCGGCCGGCGGCCTGCTCACTCGTCGCCGCCGTTCTTGAGCTTCAGGCCAGCGTCGTAAAGCCGGTTGCGCGGCGCGCCGGTGATCTGGGCGGCCAGGGCCACGGCCTGCTTCAGCGGCAGCTCGGCCACGAGCAGCGCCAACACGCGCAGCGGCTCGGCGGGCAGATCGTCCTCTGCCACCGGCTGCGGCAGCCGCGCATGCAGCACCAGCACGAACTCGCCACGCTGGCGCTGCGAATCGGCCGCCAGCCAGGCCGGCAGCGTGGCGGCCTCGGCGGTGTGGATGCTCTCGAACTGCTTGGTCAGCTCGCGGCAGACCGTCACGCGGCGCTCCGGCGCCAGCTCGGCCAGCAGCGCGATGACCTCGACGATGCGGTGCGGCGCCTCGAAGACGACCTGGCTCTGGCCCTCGACGGCCAGCACCGCCTGCAAGGCCGTGCGGCGCTCGCCGGCCTTGGTGGGCAGGAAGCCGGCGAAGGCAAAGCTCGCGGCCGCCGTGTCGCCGGCGACGCTGAGCGCCGTCACCGTGCTGCTAGGCCCGGGCAGCGGCAGCACGCGGTAGCCGGCGGCGACAACGGCCTGCACGAGCACGGCGCCGGGGTCGGAGATGGCGGGTGTGCCGGCGTCCGATGCATAGGCCACGCGCTCGCCGGCCGCCAGCCGCGCAATGACCGTGGCACTCGCTTCGTGCTCGTTGTGCTGGTGCAGCGCAATCAGCGGCTTGTGCAGGCCCAGGTGGCGCAGCAGGCCGCCGCCCATGCGCGTGTCCTCGCAGGCCAGCGCATCGGCCATGCCAAGCAGGTGGATGGCGCGCAGGCTCAGGTCGGCGAGGTTGCCGATGGGCGTCGCGACGAGGTAGAGCGTGGCGGCCGGATACTGCTGGCCGCCGGCCGCAGCCTGCGCGGCCTGGCGAAGCAGAGAGGCATCAATGTTCAAGTGGGGCTCTCGATCAAAACCGGATACCAAGGCGCGCGGTGACGCGGCGGAGGACGCCGCACTGGCGCATCTGCAACGCGCCGGCCTGCGCCTGTTGGAGCGGAATTATCGAGTCGGTGCCGGCCCCAATCGCCGCGCCGGCGAAGTGGACCTCATCCTGCTCGACCACGACGGCACGCTGGTCTTCGTCGAAGTGCGCGCCCGGGCCAGTGCTTCGCACGGCGGCGCGGCGGCCAGCGTCACGGTACGCAAACAGCAGAGGCTCATCTACGCCGCCCAGCATTACCTGCTGCGCTACGCCAGCCCGCCGCCCTGCCGCTTCGATGTCGTCGCGCTCGACGGCGACCAGCTGACCTGGCTGAAAGCAGCCTTCGATGCCGGCTGACTATGATCCCGCCCTGATGATCGAACAGCGAATACAGCAGCAATTCTTCGAGAGCGCCGACCTGCTCTACCAAGCCGCCGAGCAATTGGCCCGACCCCTGGCGATGGCCGCGCAGATGGTGGTGGACGCCATCACCGGCGGCAACCGCATCCTGTGCGCCGGCCAGGGCCTGGCCAGCATGGACGCCGACTACCTCGCCGCCCGCCTGGCCGGCCGCTTCGAGCAGGAACGCCCGGGCCTGGCCGCCTGGAGCCTGTCCGCCCAGGTGCGGGACGCCGCCGGGCTGGACCTGACCCGCCTGCTGCAGGCCCATGGCCACCCGGGCGACGTGCTCATCATGATCGAGCCGCTGCGCGAGCAGCGCGACGCCTGGCAGCCCGCACTCGCCGTGGCCCATGCGCAGGAGATGAGCATCATCGCGTTGACGGCCCAGCCGCCGGGCTCGGCCGACGAGTGGCGCGGCGTGCTGCTCGACACCGATATCCAGATCCGCGTCAGCCACGGCCGCGAGCCGCGCGTTGTCGAAGCCCAGCGCGTGCTGCTGCATGCGCTGGCCGACGCTGTCGACCTGCAATTGCTGGGCAGCGACGAATAACCTTTTCGATGGAATTCCCGATGAAGAAGCTCTCTCTGACCCTGACCGCCGCCGTCCTCGCCAGCACGCTTGCCACCGGCTGCGCGCCGCTGCTGATCGGCGGCGCCATGATGGGCGGCGTCAGCGTCGCCACGGACCGCCGCACCTCGGGTGCCCAGCTGGAAGACGAGACCATCGAGGTCAAGGCCGGTGCCCGCGTGCGCGAGCAGCTCGGCAACAAGGTGCACGTCAACGTCAACAGCTACAACCGCGTCGCGCTGATCACCGGCGAGGCCAACTCCGAAGAGTCCCGCGCTGCGCTGGACGGCGTTGTCGGCGGCGTGGAGAACGTGCAGAAGGTGTTGAACGAAGTCGTCGTCGGCGCGGCCAGCTCGCTGGGCGACCGTTCCAACGACGTTGTCATCACCAGCAAGGTCAAGGCCAAGCTCATCGACGCGCGCGACCTGCACAGCAACGCCTTCTACGTCGTCGTCGAGCGCGCCCAGGTCTATCTGCTGGGCCGCGTGACCGAACGCGAGGCGGATCGCGCGACGGAGATCGTTCGCCAGACCGGCGGCGTCAAGAAGGTCGTGCGGGCGTTCGAGATCATCAGCGAGGAAGAACTCGCTCGCACGCTGCCGAAGAAGTAGGACGGGTCGCGACCCGCCCCGCAGGCTCAGGCCGACCGGGGCTGGGCGCGGCGGTCGGCGGGCGCAGGGCTGAGGCGCTTGATCAGGCTGGACGTGTCCCAGCGATTGCCGCCCATGGCCTGCACGTCGGCATAGAACTGGTCCACCAGCGCCGTGACCGGCAGGCGTGAGCCATTGCGGCGGGCCTCGTCGAGCACGAGGCCGAGGTCCTTGCGCATCCAGTCGACCGCGAAGCCGAAGTCGAACTTGCCCTCGACCATGGTCTTGCCGCGGTTGTCCATCTGCCAGCTCTGGGCCGCGCCCTTGCCGATGACGTCGAGCACTTGGGCCATGTCCAGGCCGGCGTTCTGGCCGAAGCGCACCGCCTCGGACAGGCCCTGCACGAGGCCGGCGATGCAGATCTGATTGACCATCTTGGCCAGCTGGCCCGAGCCCGTGCCGCCCAGCAGCGTGACGGCCTTGGCGAAGGCGAGCGCGAGTGGCCTGGCGGACTCAAAGGGCGCCGCGTCGCCGCCGCACATGACGGTCAGCGCGCCGTTGACCGCACCGGCCTGGCCGCCGGAGACCGGCGCGTCGATGAAGTGCAGGCCCTGCAAGGCCGCCACCGAGTGCAGGTCTCGCGCCACCTCGGCCGAGGCCGTCGTGTGATCGACGAACACCGTTCCCGGCGTCATGCCGGCAAAGGCGCCTTCGTCGCCCAGCACGACAGAGCGCAGGTCGGCGTCATTGCCGACGCAGCAAAAGACGAACTCCGCGTCCTTCGCGGCTTCCGCCGGCGTCGCGGCAAAGCTGCCGCCGTATTCGTTCACCCAGGCCTCGGCCTTGGCGGCGGTGCGGTTGTAGACGGTGACCTGATGCCCAGCGCGCGCCAGGTGGCCGGCCATCGGATGGCCCATGACGCCCAGGCCCAGGAAGGCAACGCGGCGGGAAGGAACGGGGTCGTAGCTGCGGGTACTCATGTTCAAAGAATCGTCAGGTGTTCGGTGCCGGAGGACAGGTCGCCGCTGCGCGCGCGCTCGCTGTTCAGCTTGATCTGCAGGCGCAGGTCATTCACGGAATCGGCATTGCGCAGCGCGTCTTCGTAGGTCACCTTGCCGGCCTCGTAGAGATCGAACAGCGCCTGG
This sequence comes from Roseateles sp. P5_E8, assembly GCF_054177665.1. Lineage (NCBI taxonomy): Bacteria > Pseudomonadati > Pseudomonadota > Betaproteobacteria > Burkholderiales > Sphaerotilaceae > Roseateles > Roseateles sp. P5_E8. The sequence continues at coordinate 48,459 of NZ_JBGCUM010000003.1, forward strand.
TCGAAGGTCTGCATGCCGAGCTCGCGCGAGCGCTTCATCAGCTCCTTGATCTCGGTGATCTCACCCTTGAAGATGAGGTCCGAGATCAGCGGCGAATTCAGCAGGATCTCGACCGCCGCGACTCGGCCCTTGCCCTCGCGGCGCGGCAGCAGGCGCTGACTGACCAGGGCGCGCAGGTTCAGCGAGATGTCCATCAGCAGTTGCTGGCGACGCTCTTCGGGGAAGAAATTGATGATGCGGTCCAGCGCCTGGTTGGCGCTGTTGGCGTGCAGCGTGGCCATGCACAGGTGGCCGGTCTCGGCGAAGGCGACGGCGTGCTCCATGGTCTCGCGGTCGCGCAGCTCGCCCATCAGGATGACGTCGGGCGCCTGGCGCAGCGAGTTCTTCAGCGCGGCCTCCCAGCTGTCGGTGTCCAGGCCCAGCTCGCGCTGCGTGACGATGCAGTTCTTGTGCGGGTGCACGAACTCGATCGGGTCCTCGATGGTGACGATGTGGCCATAGGTCGTCTCGTTGCGCTCGTCGATCATGGCGGCCAGCGACGTGCTCTTGCCCGAACCCGTGGCGCCCACGACGATGACCAGGCCGCGCTTGTGCTGCACCACCTCACGCAGCACCACGGGCAGGTCCAGCGACTCGATGGTGGGCAGCACGGACGGGATGGTCCGCAACACCAGGCCTACCTGGCCTTGCTGGATGAAGGCGTTGACGCGGAAGCGACCGATGCCGTGCGGCGAGATCGCGAAGTTGCACTCCTTGGTGCGCTCGAACTCGGCCGCCTGCTTGTCGTTCATGATGGCCCGCGCCAGCTGCAGCGTGTGCTGGCCGGTCAGGGGCTGGGGCGAGACCTTGGTCAGCTTGCCGTCCACCTTGATGGCCGGCGGGAACTCGGCGGTCAGGAAGAGGTCGGAGCCCTTGCGCGACAGCATCAGCCGCAGCAGGTCGTTGATGAACTTGGAGGCCTGGTCGCGTTCCATGATGGTGGGGTTCCTTGGCGATCAGCCGGGGAAGTTCTCTGGGAACTTGGCCTTCGACCGAGCTTCGGCCGGAGAAATGATGTTGCGGCGAACCAGATCCGTCAGATTCTGGTCCAGCGTCTGCATGCCCTGCGAATTGCCCGTCTGGATGGACGAGTACATCTGCGCCACCTTGTTCTCGCGGATGAGATTTCGGATGGCCGAGGTGCCCAGCATGATCTCGTGGGCGGCGACGCGGCCGGTGCCGTCCTTCAACTTGCACAAGCTCTGCGAGATGACGGCGACGAGGGACTCCGACACCATCGCCCGCACCATTTCCTTTTCGGCCGCGGGGAAGACGTCGACGATGCGGTCCACCGTCTTGGCGGCCGACGAGGTGTGCAGCGTGCCGAACACCAGGTGACCCGTCTCGGCCGCGGTCAGCGCCAGGCGGATGGTTTCCAGGTCGCGCATTTCGCCGACCAGCACGCAGTCCGGGTCTTCGCGCAGCGCCGAGCGCAGCGCGTTCGCGAAGGAGTGCGTGTGCGGGCCGACCTCGCGCTGGTTGATCAGGCTCTTCTTGCTCTCGTGCACGAACTCGATCGGGTCCTCGATGGTGAGGATGTGGCCGTACTCGTTCTCGTTGAGGTGGTTGACCATGCCGGCCAGCGTCGTGCTCTTGCCCGAGCCGGTCGGGCCGGTCACCAGCACCATGCCGCGGGGCTTCAGCGCCAGGTCGGCAAAGATCTTGGGCGCGTTGAGTTGCTCCAGCGACAGGATCTTGCTCGGAATCGTCCGGAACACGGCGCCCGCGCCGCGGTTCTGGTTGAAGGCGTTGACGCGGAAACGCGCCAGACCCTGGATCTCGAAGGAGAAGTCAACTTCCAGCGCCTCCTCGTACATCTTGCGCTGGGTGTCGTTCATGATGTCGTACACCATGTCGTGGACCGCGCGGTGGTCCAGCGCCTCGACATTGATGCGGCGCACATCGCCATGCACCCGGATCATGGGTGGCAACCCAGCCGAGAGGTGCAAGTCCGACGCCTTGTTCTTGACCGAAAATGCCAGCAGCTGAGTGATGTCCATGATGATCTGTGGAGTGCTCGGACCATTATGGCGATCTCCGACTCTCTCCAATCCACCAAAAGCCGCATCGTTGCGGCATGCGTCGCAGCCGGCAGAGCACCTGAGGCGGTTCGGCTGCTCGTCGTCAGCAAGACCTTCCCTGCCACCGCGGTGCGTGAAGCCTTTGCGGCCGGCGCTCGCGCCTTCGGTGAAAACTACGTGCAGGAAGGCCTGGCCAAGTCGCAAGAGCTGGCTGACCTCCCCATCGAGTGGCACCTGATCGGCCCGCTGCAGTCCAACAAGACGCGGCCGGTGGCTGAAGCCTTCGCCTGGGTGCATTCGGTGGACCGGCTCAAGACCGCCGAGCGCCTGTCCGAGCAGCGCCCCGCCGGGATGCCACCGCTGAACATCTGCCTGCAGGTCAACATCAGCGCCGAGGCCAGCAAGAGCGGGCTGTTGCCGGCCGATGTGGCCGCGCTGGCCCGCCAGGTTGCCGCCCTGCCCCGGCTGACGCTGCGCGGCCTGATGGCCGTGCCCGAGCCCGGCCCGGGCGCGCTGGCCCAGCACAAGGCGATGGCGGCGTTGTTCGAGGCACTGAAGGCCGAGGGCCTGGCGCTGGATACGCTGTCGCTGGGCATGAGTGCCGACCTCGAAGACGCCATCCGGGCCGGCTCGACGATGGTGCGCGTCGGCTCGGCGATCTTCGGCGCGCGGTGAGCGGCGACACGCCACGCTACCGCAGGCTGGCCGACGAGCTGGCGCAACTGATCCACAGCGGCGCGCTGCGCCCGGGCGACCGCCTGCCCTCGGTGCGCCAGACCCAGGCCAGCCGCAGCTGCAGCGCGGCGACAGTGTTCCAGGCCTACCACCTGCTCGAAGCGCGTGGGCTCATCCGCGCGGCCGAGCGCTCGGGCTATTTCGTGGCGCCCGCCGCTGCGCTGCCGGCGGCTCCCGCGCGGGAGCCACAGCCCGTTGCGGTCAGCGAGCTCGTCTTCCAGCTGCTCGGCACGGGCGGGCACGACATTCATGCGCCGCTCGGCTCGGCCTTCCCCAGCGCCACGCTGTTCCCCTTCGACAAGCTGCGCAGCGCCATGGCCGCCGGCAGCCGGCGCCTGGACCCGGCCGAGCTGACCCAGCAGCTGCCCGGTGGCCACGAGGGCCTGCGCCGCCAGATCGCGCTGCGCTACCTGCGGCTGGGCATGAGCATCACGCCCGACGAGATCGTGCTGACCGACGGCGCGCTGGAAGGCCTGAACCTGTCGCTGCAGCTGCTGACGCGGCCGGGCGACGCGGTGCTGGTGGAGTCACCCTGCTTCTACGCCGCGCTGCAGGCGCTGGAGCGGCTGGGGCTGCGCGCCGTCGAGGTGCCGACCGACCCGACCGAAGGCGCCGACCTGGACGCCATGACCGCGCTGATAGCCCGCCACGCACCCACGGCCTGCTGGCTGATGACGAGCTTCCAGAACCCGCTCGGCAGCCTGATGCCGCCGGACAGGAAGCGCGCCCTCGTCGCGCTGCTGGAAGGCCACGGCATCCCGCTGATCGAGGACGACGTCTACGCCGAACTGCAGCACGCCGGGGCGCCGCCGCTGCCCGCCAAGGCGTTTTCAACGCAGGGCGGCGTGCTGCACGCCGGCTCGTTCGCCAAGACGCTGGCGCCGGGCTACCGCGTCGGCTGGGTCGCCGCCGGCCGCTTTGCACCGGCGCTGCGGCGCGCCAAGTTGAGCCAGAGCCTGTCGGGCTCCTGGCCCGCGCAGGCCGCCGTCGCCCAGTATCTGGAAGGCGGCGACTACGAGCGCCACCTGCGTGCGCTGCGCCGCGCGCTGGCGTCTCAGCAGCGGGCGCTGCGGGCGGCGGTGCTGCTGCACTTTCCGGCCGGCACCCAGGTCACGCAGCCCCAAGGCGGCTACTTTCTTTGGGTGACGCTGCCGCCCGGGTACGACAGCCTGGCCCTGCACCGCGCCGCGCTGCTGGAGGGCATCAGCCTGGCACCGGGCCCGCTGTTCTCGGCCAGCGGCGGCTTCGCCCACTGCCTGCGCCTGAACAGCGGCCAGCCCTGGACGCCCGCGCTCGCCGCCGCCGTGGCACGGCTGGGCGAACTGATCCGGTCGCAGACGGCCTGATCTGCGCCTTACGCCGGCCGGCCGGCCCAGGCAAGATGACGAGCCATGTCCGCCACGATCCGCTCCCTTGCCGCCGCGCTGTGCCTCGTCGCGGCTGCCGCACAGGCTCAGACCCAAGCCGTGCCCAACACGCTCGCGCAGCGCGCCCTGGCGTGCACCGGCTGCCACGGCAAGGAAGGCCGCGCTGCGCCGGACGGCTACTACCCGCGTCTGGCGGGCAAGCCGGCCGGCTATCTGCACAACCAGCTGCTGAACTTCCGCGACGGCCGGCGCGACTACGGGCTGATGAGCGAGCTGATCGCGCCGCTGTCCGACGCCTATCTGAAGGAGCTGGCCGGCCACTTCGCATCGCTGGACCTGCCCTACCCGCCACCGCAGAAGCCCACGCTGCCCGCGCCCGTACTGGCCCGCGCTGAAAAACTCATCCGCAGCGGCGACGCCACGCGCCGCCTGCCCGCCTGCACCGCCTGCCACGGCGAGCGCCTGACCGGCACCCAGCCCGCCGTGCCCGGGCTGCTGGGCCTGTCGCGTGACTACCTGAACGGCCAGCTCGGCGCCTGGCGCAGCGGCCAGCGCCGCGCTCAATCGCCCGACTGCATGGCCGACATCGCCAAGGCGCTGACCACCGCCGAGATCAACGCGGTGACCCAGTTCCTGGCCGGCCAGGCCATGCCCGCCGCCCCTCACCCCGCCGCCACGCTGGCCGCGCCGGCCCCGGTGCGCTGCGGAGGTCTGCAATGAAGCGGCTGTTCATCGTCATCGTCGTGCTGGTCCTCGGCACGCCGTGGGCGCTGTTGGCCTGGCAGCGCAGCTTGAGCGACGCCACACCGCCGTCCACTGCCCCCGTCAGCTTAGAGCGCGGCGCCTACCTGGCGGCCGTTGGCAACTGCGCCGGCTGCCACACGGCGCGCGGCGGTGAGCGCCTTGCCGGCGGCCGGGCCATCCCGACGCCCTTCGGCACTGTCTTTTCGACCAACCTGACGCCCGACGCCACCGGCCTGGCCGGCTGGGGTGCCGACGACTTCTGGCGTGCCCTGCACCTGGGCATCGGTCGCGACGGCCGGCTGCTTGTGCCGGCCCACCCGATCACCAACACCACGCTCGTCACCCGCGAGGACGCCGACGCGCTGCACGCCTGGCTGCAGGCCCAGCCCGCCGTGGTCGCCACGCGTCGCGAGCACGAGCTGCGCGGCCTCTACGGCAGCCAGTTGGCCATCGCCGCCTGGCGGGCGCTGTACTTCAACCCCGGCGTCTACCAGAGCAACCCGGCGCACGACGCCGCCTGGAATCGCGGCGCCTACCTCAGCCAGGGCCTGGCCCACTGCAGCGCCTGCCATGCCGGGCGCGATGCGCTGGGCGGCGACCGCGGCGCGGCGGACTTCCGCGGCGGGCTGCTGGCCGGCATCGGCTGGGTGGCGCCCTCGCTGCTGGACCCGGCCGAGGCTGGCGTTCAGCGCTGGCCGGCCGCGACCGTGCAGCGCCTGCTGAGCGACGGCCATGCCGAGGGCCATTCAGCGCAAGGCCCAATGGCCGAGGTCGTGCTGGGCAGCACGGCGGCGCTGAACGACGACGACCTGGCCGCCATGACGGCCTATCTGCGCGCCCTCCCCGAGCAGGTCGTTGCGCGGCCTGACGGTGCCGAGCCCGACCCGCGCCGCCGCGAGCTGGGTGCCGGCCTCTACCGCGAGCATTGCGCCGCCTGCCATGGCGCCAACGGCGAGGGCCGGCGCGACGAGGCCGGCGCTCTGGCCTACCCGGCGCTGGCCGGCAGCCGCCTCGTCACCCAGGCCAGCGCGGCCAACCTGATCCGCCTCATCGAGCGCGGCGGCTTCGCACCGGCCACGCCCGGCCACCCGCAGCCCTACGGCATGCCGCCCTTTGCCGGCGTGCTCGGTGCCGACGATCTGGCCGCGCTGGCCAGCCATCTGCGCCAGGCTTTCGGTCACCAGTCGGGCGAAATCGACGCCGTCGAGGTGCTGCGTTTGCGATCGGCAGCCACTTCACACTGATTTACCAAGCCCCAGGGCGAGGGGCCGTCGTGAACGACTTCACGGCGGGGGTGAAGACACGGGAAGCAAATGGTCACAGGTCGCGACACACTGCGCGGCGGCCCGTCGCTGGGGCAGCCAAATATTGGCATGCGGGCCTACAGTCCAGTTCGGACATGGCGGCACGCGCCGCTGGATACCCGAAGAACACGACAAGGAATAGAACCGAATGAACTTCCTGACTCAACTGCGCATCGGCCAGCGCCTGGCCGTGAGCTTCGGCCTGCTGATCCTGCTGTTGATCGCCATCGGCGTCTATGGCGCGACCAACGCCAACCGCCTGGCCAAGGATCTGGACCGCACGGCCAACACCAGCCTGGTGAAGATCGCCGCGGCCAACGGGCTGGAAAGCCAGGTCAACATCATTTCCCGCGCCGTGCGCGACCTGCTGCTGCTGGACACGGCAGGCGCCATCAAGAAGCAGAAGGCGGCCATCGCCGGCGCACTGGCCGAGGGCGAGCGGCAGTTGAAGAGCCTGGAAGACGCCGCCTCTGCCAACGACACCGGCGAGAAGGCGGTCGTCGATGAAGTGCGCGGCCACAAGGCCAAATTCCTGGCGGCGCTGGAGAAGTTCCAGAAGATCCAGGCCGACGGCAGCCCCGATGAGGCCCGCGAAAGCCTGATCACCGACCTGCGCCCCGCCCAGGCCGCGCTGCAGGACGGACTGAAGAAGCTGGTCGACATGCAGTTCGACAGCGCCAAGGCCCTGGCCGTCTCCGGCGGCGAACTGGCCCGCTCCTCCGTCATGCTGACCGCGATCCTCGTCGTCGTGGCGGCCGCCCTCGGCATCGGTGGCGGCATCGTCATCTCCCGCTCCATCGTCGGCCCGGCCCGTAAGGCGCAAGCCGCCGCCGAAGCCATCCGCGACGGTGACCTCATGCAGGACATCCAGGTCGAAGGCCGCGACGAGCTGAGCCAGATGCTGCAGGCCATGAAGGACATGCAGGCTGCCCTTTCGGGCGTCGTGCGCGACGTGTCCACCGCCGCCAGCGAGGTGGCCCTGAACTCCGGCACCATCGCCGACAGCAACGCCAACCTGGCCGACCGCACCAACCGCTCCGCCGCCAGCCTGCAGAACACGGCAGCCTCGGTGGAAGAGATCGCCTCCACGCTCAAGGGCGCCAGCGACCTGACCCGCCGCGCCGCCGGCATCGCCATCACGGCCCGCCAGGCCGCCAGCAACGGTGGCGCCGTCGTCTCCAAGGTCGTCGAGACCATGGAAGAGATCAGCGCCAGCTCCAAGAAGATCGGCGACATCATCGGCGTGATCGACGGCATCGCCTTCCAGACCAATATCCTGGCCCTGAACGCTGCGGTGGAAGCCGCCCGTGCCGGCGAACATGGCCGCGGCTTCGCGGTGGTGGCCTCCGAAGTGCGCGCGCTGGCTCAGCGCTCGGCCGGCGCCGCCAAGGAAATCAAGGTGCTGATCCAGGAATCGACGGTCAAGGTCGAGAACGGCACCACGCTGGTCAACAACGCCGGCGTGACCATCCGCAGCGTCGTCGACGAAGTGAACAACATGGGCCAGCTGATCGAGGAGATCTCGCACTCGGCCCAGGAGCAGGCCACGGGCGTGGGCGTCGTCAACGGCGCGATGAACGAGCTGGACAAGGCCACGCAGCAGAACACCACCCTGGTCGGCGACCTGAGCCGCTCGGCCGATGCGCTGCGCGACAGCTCCACCCGCCTGATCGAAGCCGTCGGCTTCTTCCGCGCGGCCTGAACCTCACTCTCAACTGCAAAGGTTCGCCATGTCCTTTCTGCGTTCCGCCACCGTCCTCGTCGCCACCCTGATGCTGGCCATGGCCGCCCACGCCGTGCCCAAGGTCGTCAAGAAAGTGCCGCCCGAATTCCCCAACGAGGCTGCCAAGAAGGGCATCTCGACCGGCTCGGTCAAGGCCAAGCTCAACATCGAAGCCGACGGCAAGGTCAGCAGCGTCGAAATCATCGAAGCCGAACCCAAGCGCGTCTTCGACCGCGCGGTGATCGCGGCGCTGATGGAGTGGAAGTTCGAGCCGGGCGAAAAAGCCAGCCACGAAGTGAAGCTGGTCTTCAAGAACGAAGACTGAAGATTGAGAGCCCCTCGCCCGAGGGGGCGGTGATGCTCAGCGCCTCATCACGACGGGAACGTCGTCCGCCTTAGCCGCGGGCCACCACTTCACCCCGCCCAGCACCAGCATCACCGCGATCACGGCGCCGACCGCCAGGCCCAGGCGCCGTTTTCTTTGGGCTCGCTGCACGCGCGCCTGGCCCACGCCGACCGCCTCGCGCATGACCGAGCCGCGCGCGACCGGTTGCAGGCGCTTCAGGCTCACAGCCTGCTTGCGGCCGTCACGGCCGGTCACAATTTCAAAGCTGAGACGCTCGTCCAGCCTTGGCCCCGCACCATCGGTCGGGAAAGCGCCCAAACCCACAAACACCTCGTCGCCGCCGCCCACAGGGCGGATGCTGCCGTAGCCGGCATCCGGGTTCCACGCACTCAATACACCTTCGAATCGCATACAACCCTCTATCGCGCAAGACTTAAATCTTGGGGGTTGCAGCCTCAGGTCGGGCAACCGGATGTAAGCCCACGACAATCCCGCCCTTCGCCCAAATCCGTCAGCGCATGCCCATCAATTGGTTTCCCGGCCACATGAACTCCACCCGCCAGGCGATCAAGGATCGCGTGAAGGCGGGGCTGGATGTGGTCATCGAGCTGCTCGACGCGCGCCTGCCCGGCTCCAGCAGCAATCCGCTGCTGGCCGCGCTCACCACCGGCCGCCCGTCGCTGAAGGTGCTGAACAAGCAGGACCTGGCCGATGCCGCCCAGACCGAGGCCTGGCTGGCCTTCTACAACGCCCAGCCGCACACCCGCGCCATCCCGCTGGATGCGGGCGACAAGGCGCCGGCCCGCGCTCTCATCAAGGCCTGCCGCGAGCTGGCGCCATTGCGCGGCGACATCCACAAGCCGCTGCGCGTGCTGATCTGCGGCATTCCTAACGTGGGCAAGAGCACGCTGATCAACACGCTGGTCGGCAAGAAGGCCGCGAAGACCGGCGACGAGCCCGGCATCACCAAGCTGGAACAGAAGTTCGTGCTGGAGAACGGTTTTTACCTTTTCGACACACCCGGCATGCTGTGGCCGCGCATCGCCATCGAGCAGAGCGGCTACAACCTCGCCGCCAGCGGCGCCATCGGCCGCAATGCCTTCGACGAGGAAGAGGTGGCGCTGGAGCTGATCGCCACGCTCAAGCGCCGCTACCCCGAGCGGCTGCAGGAACGCTACGGCCTGACCGAGCTGGGCGCGGACGACGCGGTGCTGGAGGCCATCGGCCTGAAGCGCGGCGCCAAGGTGCGCGGCGGCGGCGTGCAGATGCACAAGGCCGCCGAAGCGGTGCTGATCGACTACCGGCAAGGCCTGCTGGGCCGCATCACGCTGGAGACGCCCGACGAAATGGCCGCCTGGCGCCGCGAGGCCGCCGAGGACGAAGCCCGCAAGGCCGACGAGCGCGACGCCGCCCAGGCGGCCGAGAAGATCAAGCGCAGCGGGCGGCGCAAGGCGTCCAGCGGCGAGGCGTGATTTCCCGGGTTTGACCGCCCACGGCGCCGGCCTATGCTGGCCCCATGACGCGCCTCTCCCTGCTGGACCTCGCCTTCTTCATCGCCGAGAGCGAGGCCAGCCCCAAGCATGTAGCGGGGCTGCACATCCACCGCATTCCCAAGGGTGGCACGGCCGGCTTCGCCAAGCAGCTGTACGAGGACTTCCTCGAAAAGACCGATGTCCAACCGCCCTTCGACCAGGTCATCCATTTCCTGTCCGCCGGGCTGATGCCGAGCTGGTCTGCGGCCGAGTCGGTGGACCTCACACAGCATGTCTTCTTCCACAAGCTCAAAGCCGGCGCCAACGACCGCGAGGCCCTGTATGCGCTGACTTCCCAACTGCACGAACCCCTGCTGGACCGCAGCCGGCCGCTGTGGGAGGTGCACGTCATCGCCGGGCTGTGGGACAAGCAGTTCGCCGTCTACTACAAGATGCATCACGCGGTCGCCGACGGCATCACGATGATGCGCTGGGGCATCAACTCGCTGCGCACGACGCCCGATGACCTGACCGTCACGCCGGTCTGGACCTTCGACCACACGCGCCGCGGCGGCCACGGCCGCAAGAAGCGGCTGGACCAGGCCGTCGCCGGCACCGTGTGGAAGCAGCTCACCGCCAACAGCAAGCGCGCCGTCGGCATCGGCCGGCTCACGGCCATGCTGGCACTGGAAGCCATCAAGCTGACCAAGAACGCCATCGCCCTGCCCTTCATGGCCAGCGGCGGCACGCCCTTCACCGGCAACGCCACGCCGGGCCGCCAGTTCGCCACCGCCTCCGTGCCCATGGCCCGCATCGACGCCATCCGCAAGGTCGCCCGCGCCACGCTCAACCACGTCGCGCTGACCTGCCTGGACGGCGCCATGCACCGCTACCTGGCCGACGAAGGGATAGAACTCGACCGGCCCATCACCATCCAGATGCCGGTCAACCTGCGCCGCGAGGGCGAGAAGGACGGCGGCAACAAGATCGGCATCATCCTCGTCGACCTGTCGCCGCCCACCGACGACGCCTATGTGCGCCTGCGCAATGTCGGCTACTCGCTGCGCAATGTGCGCGCCATGATCGACTCGGTCGCGCCCGAGGCGGTCGAGACCTACACCATCCTCACCGGCCTGCTCGGCCAGATCGCCGGCATGCTCAAGCTGGCTGACGTCGTCACGCCGCTGGGCAACACGTTGGTGTCCAACGTGCCCGGGCCGGCCGCCAAGCTCTACCTGAAGGGCGCGGAGCTGACCGAGATGCATCCGGTGTCGACGCTGCCGGCCACGCACCTGCTCAACATCACGCTGTTCAGCTACGCCGGCACGCTTTCCTTCGGCTTCATCGCGACGGACGCGCTGCCCAATCTGGGCCGGCTCGCCAGCTATGTCGACGAAGAAATCGCGGCGCTGGAAGCGGCCGTCGGCATCGCGTGACATTCGACGCCTACCTCTTCGACCACTGCCGCACGCCGCGTGGCCGGGGCAAGCCCGAGGGCAGCCTGCACGCGGCCACGCCGATCTGGCTGGTGCGCACGCTGTTGCAAGCGCTGCGCGAACGCACGGGGCTGGACACGGCGCTGGTCGACGACGTGGTGCTCGGCTGCGTGACGCCCATCGGCGAGCAGGGCGGCGACATCGCGCGCATCGCCGTGCTGGATGCGGGCTGGGCGGAGTCGGTGGCCGGCGTCACGCAGTCGCGCTTCTGCGCGTCGGGGCTGGAGAGCGTCAACCTCGCCGCAGCCAAGGTGGCCAGCGGCTTCGAGCGCCTGGTGGTGGCCGGTGGCGTGGAGAGCATGAGCCGTGTGTCCATGGGCAGCGACGGCGGCGCCTGGCTGCTGGACGAGCGCGTCGTGCAGGCGATAGGCCTGGTGCCGCAAGGCATAGGCGCCGACCTCATCGCGACGCTGGAAGGTTTCTCGCGCGGTGACCTGGACGCCTATGCCGCCCGCTCGCATCAACGTGCGGCGACGGCCCGCGCCGAGGGCCGCTTTGCGCGTGCTTTGGTGGCCGTGCATGACGAGTCTGGCGCGCTGCTGCTGGCCGAGGACGAGACCGTCCGCCCGCAGACGACCACCGACACGTTGGCCGCGCTGAACCCGGCCTTCATCAAGCTGGGTGCGAAATTCGACGCGCTGGCGCTGCGCAAGTACCCGCAGACAACGGCCATCGAGCACCGCCATCACGCCGGCAATTCATCGGGCATCGTCGACGGCGCGGCACTGGTGCTGGTCGGATCAAAGGCGGGCGGGGAGGCGGCGGGCTTGAAACCCCGCGCCCGCATCCGCGCCGCCGCCGTGACTGGCAGCGAGCCGACCATCATGCTGACCGGCACGACGCTGGCCTGCCGCAAGGCCTTGAAGCAGGCGGGCATGCAGGCGTCGGACGTGGACCTGTGGGAGATCAACGAGGCCTTTGCCGCCGTACCGATGAAGACGGCGCGCGATCTCGGGCTGGACATGGATCGCGTCAACGTCAACGGCGGCGCCATTGCGCTGGGCCATCCGCTGGGTGCCACCGGCGCGATGCTGCTGGGCACGCTGCTGGACGAACTGGAGCGCCGCGACCTTCAGACCGGCGTCGTGACGTTATGCGTGGGCGGTGGCATGGGCATCGCCACCGTCATCGAGCGGGTCTGATCAGTAGCGCCGGCCGGGCTGGCCGTAGCCAGGGCTGCGGTCATAGGAGTCGCTGTAGTGATGGCGGTCACCGCCGCGATAGCCACCATGGCGGGGCGGCACGATGATGCAGCCCGACAAAAGGGCGGCGGAAGTGATGAGGGCAATGGCCAGGGCCAGTCGTTTCATGAGGGAACTCCAGGCTGCAAGGATGCAGCCGCCCGTCCTTAACCGTCTGGCGCGTCACCCGGATGACGGGGTCACAGAGAGTTACTCGGTGCTCAGAGCCCGATATCCTGCAAGTCTCGAATTCCTGAGGGCACCATGAAGCACCTTTTCCTCATCCTCCTGCCGGCAGCGCTGCTCGGCTGCGCCGGCCCGCCGCCCGTCGAAGAAAAGACGGCCGCCGCAGCGGGCGACACCGTCTGCGAACGCTCCGAGGTCACCGGCACCCGCTTCACCGGCATGCGCTGCCGCACCGCTGCCCAGCGGGAGCAGGACAAGCGCAATGTCAGCGACCTGGAAGACGTGGCGCGGCGCGGCGCGGCGGTCACCAAGCCGGGAGGCAGCTGATCAGGAAGTGGCTCCTGGTACCCCTGCTCGCCATCGAGCCTGGCGGGACCGGCGTGCCGCCGAGGCCATCGGAGAAAACATCAAACCAGGCGCGGCGACAACGCCCGGGCGTCGGGTCCTGATCAGCGCGTCTCTCGCGATTCACGCAGCACGGCCACCAGCAGCAGCATGCCGACGACCATGACACCCGCAGTCAACCAGAGTGCTGCGTTGAAACTGCCGCTGGCCTCCACCATGCGGCCCGTCAGGGCCGGCGCGCTGATCTGCGCAACACCGTAGCTCAGCGTCAGCCGCGCCATCGCCTTGCCGGGGTTGGCGGGCGAGCGCCGGCCGACGAGGGCCAGCGTCAGGCTGACGATGCCGATGAAGGTCGCGCCATAGAGCAGCGCGCCCAGCAGCGCCGCCGCCAACCCGCCGAAGAGCGCCGGTAGCAGCACGCCGACGATCTGCACGCCGAAGGCGATCAGCAGCGCACCGACATCACCCGTGCGCCGTGCGATGCGGTCCCAGACGAACACGGCCGGCGTGGCCGCCAGGCCGACGAGCAGCCAGGCCCACGGCCCCTGGCCGGCCAGCAGCGGCTGCTTCTCGACGATGGCGACTGTGAACGTCGCATTGATGACGAAGCCCCAGCCGGCGCAGAAATAGGCGGCTACCATCAGCGCCATCCAGCGCCGGCTGGGCGCCGCACCGGCTTGCGACTTGGGCGGCGGCGGGGGAACCGGCGGGCGCCACAGCCAGGCCGGGATCAGGAAGGCCAGGCCGAGCAGCGCAAAGCCTTGCCACTGCCCAGCCCAGCCCAGGTTCAGTCCGGTCATGCCCATGGCGCCAACGGCCGACACGACGATGCCCAGACCCAGGCCGATGAAGTACAGCCCCAGCTCCGGCCGCCGCCCCGAGCGCATCAGCCAACCTTGAATCAGCCCCGAGCCGAGCAGCATGCCGGCCGCGCCGCACAGGCCGCCGATGTAGCGCGACAACGCCCAGGTTCCGAACGACGTGCTCAGGCCCATCAACGCCGTGATGACGAGGGCCAGCGGCAAGGCCCAGACGTAGAGGCGCCGACGCCAGGTCGGGTTCTCTATCCAGGCCGCCAACAGCGCACCGCTCATGTAGCCGGCGTAGTTGATGGCCGCGAGCAGCCCGCCGTCGGCCACGCCCAGGCCGGCCTGGGCGTGCATCTGCGGCAGCAGCGGCGTGTAGGCGAAGCGCGCCAGGCCGATGGTGAGCACCAGCGCGCAGACGCCGCCGCAAAGCACCTGCCAAGCCTGCAAATGGGGTGGATCGGCGCTGTCGTGGGGCATGGCCGCAGATTACGCGACGCAGCGGTGCTGCCTGCTTGCGGGGGCTTGCAAAGTGCGCCGCCGGGCCCAGTTGCCAGGCATGCCGCTGCTTATCTGCTTTGCCCTCGTCCTGCTCGCCGCCGGCGCCATCGCACTGTGGCCGCTGTGGGTCAGGCGGCGGCGTGAGCGCATCGCCGGCCGGCCCTTCCCGAGTGCCTGGCGGCGGCTGCTGCGCCGGCATGTGCCGCTGGTGTCGCGGCTGCCGGCGCGGCAGCAACTCAAGCTCAAGGGGCTGATGCAGGTCTTCCTGGCCGAGAAGCCCATCCTCGGCTGCGGCGGCCTGCGCGTGACGGACGAGATGCGCGTGACCATCGCCGCGCTGGCCTGCCTGCCCCTGCTGGGCGCCGCGCGCGGCCTCTACCCCGAGTTGCGCCAGGTGCTGCTCTACCCCGGCGCCTTCGTCGTGGACAGGCCGGTGACCGAGGGCGGCGTCCAGTCGGACCAGCGCCGGGTGCTGGCCGGTGAGAGCTGGAGCCAGGGCCAGGTGCTGCTGGCCTGGGATGAGGTCAGGCGCGGCGCGTCAACGCCGGGCGATGGCCACAACGTCGTCATCCATGAATTCGCCCACCAGCTCGACCAGGCAGGCGGCCCGGCCAACGGCGCGCCCGCGCTGCCGACGGCCGAGGCCTACCGACGCTGGTCGACGGTGATGCAGAACGAGTTCGATGGACTGCGCTGGCGGCTGGCGCGGGGCGAGCCGGGATTGATCGATGCCTACGGCGCAACCGACCCGGCGGAGTTCTTCGCGGTGATCAGCGAGCTGTTCTTCGAGCGGCCCATCGAGTTGGCCGCCGGTCACCCGGCGCTGTACGGCGAGCTGAGTGGCTATTACCGGCTGGACCCGGTGGCCTGGCTTTAGAACCCCAAGGACGCCAGCAGGTCGTCCACGTCGTCCTGCTTGAGGGCCTTGTCGGGCGTCTGCACGCCGCCGAGTTCTTCGGACGCTGCGGCCGCAGCAGGCTTGGGCAGGGACGCAACCAGGTCCTTGAGCGGCGGTTCGGCGCGCTCCAGCATCTTGCTGACCTTGTTGATGACCTGGCCGGAGAGATCCTGGAAGTCCTGCGACATCATGATCTCGGTGTGCAGGGACTTCTCGCGCGCGGCAAAGCTGGCAGCATCCGACGCGTAGGCGGCGCACAGCTTCATCAGCGCGCGGGCGCGGTCGGGGCTGATGTTGCTGGACAGGGCCAGGCGGTTCAGCGCGTCGGACAGCTCGCGGCCCTTCTTGCGCACGGCCTCGGCGTCGTCCTGGGCGGCTTCCACCAGGTTGAGCACCTTGGTGGCGGCCTGCTCCGTCATGCTGCGCACATATTGCAGACGCTCGCGGGCATCTGGCAGTTCCTCGACGACGGTGTGCAGGATCTGGGCGGCGTCGGCTCGGATCAAGGCCTGGATGGACGCATCGGACATTAGGGGGCTCCCTGGCAACACCCGTCTACAGCGACAGGGCCAGGGCAGTTTAGGACCGCCCCCCGGCGCGACGCAGATGTAAGCGTGTGCCGAGCGAGGCCTTTGTCACGGCCGATGCAAACGTGTTCAGAGTGGCGCCAGCAGGGCCCGCAAAGCGGCGACCTGGGGGCCATCCAGCCGCCCGGCGGCCTCGGCCAAAGCGAGCTGGCGCCGGCCCAGGGCGAGCAGCAGGTCGTTGCTCAAACCGGCGGCGGCGAGTGCCTCGAGGTGGCGGGTCAGCACGCCGGCATCACCCCGGGCGATGGGGCCGGCCACGGCGCCGGCCAGGCCGCGTGCGGCGGCGGTGTCCAGCGCACCGCGCGTCAGCGGCAGCAGCACTGGCAAGGCCTCAGCGCTTGCCAAGCCGGCGGCGCCCCACAGCGCAGAGGCCTCTGCCAGCACGCCCAGCACGCCGCTGGCGGCGAGGTTGGCGGCGGCGTGATAGGCAGCGCGGGCCTGCGCGCTCATCGGCGACGGCAGGGCCAGCGGGATGAGGCCGAGGCGCCCGGCCAGCGCATGCAGTTCGGGCTGGTGGCCTGGACCGGCTTCGATGCCGACGTGCACGCCGGCCAGGTCGCTGTCACCGGCCAGCAGCTTCAGCGGATGAAAGCCAGCTGCGGCGGGCGCGGCTGCCAGCGCGGTGAGCGGCGTCGCGCCGCTGCAATGCAGGGCGAGCTGGCCGGTCCGCCAGGGCAAGGCGGCGGCGGTGGCGGCGATGTGGTCGTCGGGGACGGTCAGCCAGACCCAGTCGGCTCCAGCCCCTGCCGAGGCAGCGGTGAACTCACCCGTGCCCGGAGCGCGTCGGCCGATGACGACATCCTCGCCCGCGGCACGCAATGCCGGCACAAGCGCCCGCGCCAGCCGGCCGTAGCCGATCACCGCGTGTCGTGTCATGACTTGCAGCGCGCGAAGAAGGTGTGAATGGGCCCCGCGCGTCCGAGCAGACCGCCGGGCGGGAGGGTTCGTTCACACCTGGTCATAGGTCGGCGGCGGCGTCCAGAGGCCTTCTGGGTGTTCGGTGGTGTCCTTCAAGGGTCGTCGCCCTGGGCAGGCGTGCCGAAGGCGGTCGGCATGAAAGTGGCAGTGAGGAACCGCGCCTTTCATCGGCAAGTCTCCTGTGGCATGCATCAGTATCCCGCGCGGCGGACGTGGCGTCGCTGGCAACGGTTGGCCGCTGTGGCCCACCCACGGCCGTGGCTGCTGCAGGCCATGCGCGCCATCTCGGCGGGCTGAACGCAACAAATTCGTGACGACATATCGAAATCGGAATCATGGATTTCGATTAGTGAACCATTGTTTTAATCCTATTGCCATCGCTGGCATGCTGCCTATACTGCGCTTTTGAATCATTGCCATCGCTGGCAATAGGCCACTTGACGGCTGGCCCCCTGCCCGCTGATCCGCCCCGCCGCACTGCTGTGGCGCCCGGCCCCTTGCAGCGCCCTGCGTGCGCGCTCCCCCATCAAGAACCTGCAACGCACAGGTTCGATGCATCACGGAGACCCTGCATGACCTCGTCGCGCCGCCGCGCCGCTACCCACGATCGCCCTGCCATCGGCCTCGCCCTGCTGGCGCAGGCCCCAGCAGGCCGCTCCATCCAACCCTGCCCTGGGAGCGGTCGTCGTCGCGAGCATCCGCACCTCGCCTTGGACAAGAAGCGCGAGGCGATGAGCGGCACGCACAACAGCCCGGTGCAGACACCGTGACGGGCCGCGAGTGCCTGTTCGGCGCGCGCTACCAGTGCTGATGGCGCCTGCCCATTGACGGTCACCGGCGCCGACACCGCGCCGGGCCATCGCCCCCAGTCTTCCGGTTCCCTTCCCACACCCCCCGCATCCGCGCTGCCCGAGCACTGGGTGGCCGCCAGCGCTCTTTCCACCCGCGTGCCTTCCACGGGCCTACGAAACCCGGAAGCGCCATCACCTCGTCGTTCATCCCTTTTCAATTTGGAGCTCTTCGATATGACCAGCACTTCCCGCGCAAACGCAGCGCGCCCATCGTTTCGGCTGGCCCGCCTCTCCACGCTGACGCTCGCGGTTCTAGGACTGTCAGCACAAGCCCAGGAGCAGAACCAGGCACTGGAAACCGTCGTCGTGACCGGCCTGCGCGCGTCGCTGGAAAGCGCGCTGAACAAGAAGCGCACGTCATCTGGCGTGATAGACGTCATCCGCGCCGAGGACCTGGGCAAGTTCCCCGACACGAACCTCGCTGAGTCCCTGCAGCGCGTTCCGGGCGTGGCCATCGACCGCGACGCGGGCGAAGGCCGGCAAGTCACCGTGCGCGGCCTGGGAGGGGGCTTCACCCGGACCCGGATCAACGGGCTAGAGGCCAACGCCACCACGGGCGGCTCCGACGCCTCGGGTGGCAACAACCGCAGCCGGACGATGGACTTCAACGTCTTCGCGTCGGAGCTGTTCAACCAGATCACGGTTCGCAAGACCAGCCAGGCCGAGGTGGACGAGGGGTCGCTCGGCGCGACGGTCGACCTGACGACCGGGCGGCCCTTCGACCTGAAGAAGGGATTCACCGCGCTCGCCAGCGTCAAGGGCACCTACAACGACCTGTCGGGCAAGGCCACGCCTCGCGGCACCTTCCTGATCGCCGACACCTTCATGAACAAGAAGATCGGCGTGCTGTTCTCGGCGGCTTATTCCAAGCGCAGCCTGTTGGAGGAAGGCTTCGGCACCGTGCGCTGGGACAACGGCCCGTCCCTCGGCGGCTGGTGCTCGCCCCAAGGCGCAACCGTCGCGCCGGGCACCACCTTGCCTGCCGGTTCGACAGCAACGACCTGCGGCCCGGCGGCGCAGGGCGTGCTGCGATTGCCGAACACGCCCGAGAACATTGCCGCTTACAACACCGCCTCGTCGGCAGCGAACTTCCACCCGCGCATTCCCCGCTACATGCGCTTGGTGCATGACCAGGAACGGCTGGGCATCACCAGCTCATTCCAGGCCCGGCCGACCGACTCGACGTTGATCACGGTCGACTACCTGTACGCGAAGCTGGACGCCACCCGCCAGGAAAACTACCTGGAGAGCTTCTCCTTCAGCCGCAACCTGAGCTCGGGCGGCAAGCAGCAGATCAGCGTAGTGGCCGCCGAATACGACCCGAACGGCAATCTGCTGTACGGCAAGTTCAATGGCGTCGACATCCGGGCAGAGCAGCGGTTTGATCGCCTGTACACCGTCTACAAGCAGCCCACGCTGACCATCGACCAGGACCTGGGCGACACCCTCAAGC
The DNA here is from genome assembly GCF_054177665.1 of Roseateles sp. P5_E8. NCBI lineage: Bacteria > Pseudomonadati > Pseudomonadota > Betaproteobacteria > Burkholderiales > Sphaerotilaceae > Roseateles > Roseateles sp. P5_E8. The sequence goes on from NZ_JBGCUM010000003.1 coordinate 67,432, forward strand.
TGAACCTGGCCGTCGGCCGGTCGGATTCGAAGTTCCGCAATCCCATCCAGACCACCGCCATGCTGGATGCGCCGAACACCGACGGCTACGAACTCGACTTCCGCACCGGCAGCCGCACGCCGCTCATCAAATATGGTTTCGATCCGCTGGCGTCGAATGGCGTGATGACCCTGGTCACCATTCCGGCGGGCGGGACGACGCTCGCGAACAGCCTGCCAAGCGAGATCCGGATCCGTCCGACCGGGACGAACAACCGGACCGACACCGCAACCGCAAACCTCGCCTGGGAGGTGACGGACGACATCACCCTCAAGGGCGGAGCAAGCTACAAGAAATTCAGCTTCGACACCTATGAGTTCCGCCGCGGCGGAACGGCGGGCGCCGAGGTCGTCAACATGTATGCGCCTCCGGCGGGCGTGACGATTGCGAGTCTCACCAGCAAGTTGACCGGCATCGGCAAAGGACAAAGCCTGCCTGCCGGCACGATTTCCGGCTGGGAAATGCCCAACCTGGATGCCATCGCGGCCGCCTACGACCTCTACTGCAACTGCCTGAAAAGCGGCCCCGTCAACGGCCCGGGTGACTTCACGCTCGGCTCGATCACGAACGGTGGCGCGCGGGGCAACAACTACAGCGTCACGGAAGTCGATCGTGGCGGGTATCTGCAGGCCGACTTCAAGCTGCGCGTCGGCGGCATTCCCATCCGTGGCGACGCGGGCGTCCGCTACGTCAAGACCGACGTCACGTCGACCGGCTACCTGGCCACCGGTGGCGCCACGCAGATCACCGTGCCCAACAGCTACAAGGACACGCTGCCCTCCGTCAATCTGACGGCGGAACTGACCCGCGACTGGCTGCTGCGTGCGGGCGCCGCCAAGGTCATGACGCGCCCGGCCATGGGCGCCATGCGCCCCGGTGGCAGCGTCACCGCGGTGGGCCAATTGAGTGTCAGCTACGGCAACCCCTACCTCATGCCGGTGCGCGCGAAAACGTTCGATCTCGGCACCGAGTGGTACTTCGCGAAGAACTCGATGCTGGGCGCCGGGTTCTTCTACAAGGACATCGGCACTTTGATCACGACGGCCACGCAGAACATGCCGTTCAACCAGACCGGCCTGCCCTTGAGCCTGCTGCCCAGCTCGTTCACCGGCACCGAGATCTTTGCCGTGAATTCGAGCTTCAATACCGAGGGAGGCAAAGTGAAGGGGCTGGAACTGAACTACCAGCAGCCCTTCACGTTCCTCCCCTCGTTCGGCAAGAACATCGGCCTCATCGCGAACTACACCTTCATCCAATCGAAGATCAAGTACGCGGCCGCGCCCGGCAGCACCACGTTGATCGAAGCGGACCTGATCAACATGTCGCCACGCTCGTGGAACGCATCGATCTACTACGACGATGGTGCGCTGATGCTGCGTGCTTCGTTCGCCAGCCGGTCCAAGTTCCTGCAGGCCGTGCCCTCGGCCACGAACACCAACGATGTGGACGGCAAGAACGCCACCCGCAACGTGGACTTTTCGGCCTCCTACAAGTTCAACAACAAGTTCAGCGTCAGCTTGGAGGCCATCAACCTGACCAACCAGGCAGGCGACCAGTACACCAGCAGCCTGCGCAACAGCGTGGCGCAGAACACGGTGACGGGCCGGGAATACCTGATCGGCGCGCGGTACGAGTTTTAAGCCGCGTCGTTGCCCCGGCTGCAACAGCCGGGGTTGCATTCGCTTGCGCAAGCTGAATGGGCCTGGCTGGAAACTGCCAGGCCCGTTTTCCTTTGGCGCCAGGGGGGCAACGAGTCGGTTGTGATGGGTTTTCAAATCGAATGGTCACGCCTCATCTGGCACTAGAGTCGCGGCATGAACGGAGCACGCACAGGCGAAACATCGGGCGCCACGATCGCCGACGTGGCGGCATTGGCCAAGGTGTCGATCAGGACCGTCTCGCGGGTCATCAACGATTCGTCGCTGGTGAACGCCGATACGCGCAGCCGCGTACTGGCGGTGGTGGAGGAACTGCGCTTCCGCCCCAGCCCGCGCGCGCGCGGACTGGCCACGGGGCGCTCCTACCTCATCGGGCTGGTCCACGACGAGCGCAACGCCCTCGTGCTTCACGCCGTCCAGCGCGGCATCGTGGCCGAAACGGCCAAGCGCGGTTACGAACTGGTCGTGCACTCGATCCCGGCGGACCAGGAGCCCTCGGTGGATGACGTGCTGAGCTTTCTCGGCCGCTCGCATGTCGACGGCATCATCATCCTCGCCACCATGTCGGGCTTGCGTGGCCTCGCGCAAGCGTTGGCGGACGCCAAGGCCCACGTCGTCGCCCTGTCTTCGGCGCACATCGACGGCTACCCCGCCATGCTGCTGACGAACGAACGCGAAGCGGTCGGGCAGGCAGCGGATTACCTGATCGCGCTCGGTCACAGGCAGTTGGGGCTGATCACCGGCCCTGCCGGCTTCTATTCGTCGCGCGAGCGCCGGGCCGGTTTCATCGAGGCCATGCAACGCGCCGGGTGCGAACTGGTGGGCGAAGCAGAAGGTGACTACGGGTTCGAATCCGGCGTGGCCGGCGCCCACCGACTGCTTGACGGCGTGCCGCGCCCCACGGCGATCTTTGCCTCCAACGACGTCATGGCAGCCGGTGTTCTCAAGGCCGCGGCAGCGCGCAACCTGGCTGTGCCGGGCGATCTCTCGGTGGTCGGCTTCGACGGCTCCCTGATCTCCGAGATGGTGACGCCAGCCCTGACCACGCTGCGCCGGCCGATGGAAAGCATGGCCCAGGACGCCACCAGGTGCCTGCTGGACATGATCGAGGGCATTGACACCCAGCATCAGTTGCGGGCCACGGTGACGCTGTGCGTCGGTGAGTCCACCGGGCCGGCCAAGTAGGCGAAGACGAGAAGACGGGATCACGCCTGGCCGATGGGCTGGCGCCGCGCGGCCATCAGGGTTTGACGAACTTCAGCGTCATGCGGTCGCTCTCGCCGATCGCCTGGTATTTGGCGCGGTCCTTGTCCTTCAGCGCGTAGGTCGGCGGCAGCGTCCAGACGCCTTCCGCGTGGTCGGCCGTGTCCTTGGCATTGGCATTGACCTCGCTCCTGCCGGCCAGCTTGAAACCGGCCTTCTCGGCGAACTTGATGACCACGGCCTCCTGCACATAGCCGCTGCCGGCCTTGGGGTCTTGCGTGCGTGATGCGGGCAGGCGGTGCTCCTCCACACCCAGCACGCCGCCCGGCTTGAGCGCCTTGAAGGCGGCATCGAAGACAGCCTGGGTCTTCTCCGGGCCCATGCTCATCCAGTTGTGCACGTTGCGGAAGGTCAGCACCGCGTCGGCGCTGGCCGGCGGGGCGATGTCGAGCAGGCCCTTGGCCGGGTCGAAGAGCGTGAGCTTGACCTTGCCGTAGACGCTCATCGAGTCCATCTTGGCCTTGAAGCGGCCGCCTTCGCCACCAGCCGCGTAGAGCTGGCCACCGTCGCGCAGCAAAGGCGCCAGGATCTCGGTGTACCAGCCGCCGCCGGGCGCGAGTTCGACGACGGTGTCGGTCGGCTTGATGCCGAAGAAGGCCAGTGTCTCGTAGGGGTGGCGGTGCACGTCGCGGGCCACGTTGCCCACCGTGCGGTGGTCGGCCGCGACGGCGGCCTTCAGCGGGTCGGCGGCCTGGGCTTGCGCGCCGAGGGCGGCGAGGGTGAGGGCGGCAGTGAGCCAAGTCTTCATGGGCGATGTCTCCTTGTGGGGCAGGCAGTATCCGGTCGCCACGATTCCCCTGCCGAAGGTCAGTGAAGCGAGCCCAGCCAGGCAGCTAGCGTGTCGAACAGCAGGGTGATGACGGCGATGGGCAGGGGCAGGCCGAGCAGCGTGCCGATGACGTAGTCGCGCAGGCTGACGCCGGACAGGGCCAGCGTGTAGTTCAGCGCCGGCATGGACTGGAAGAGCAGGCGCAGCAGCAGGACGCTGCGCGCCGGGTGGGCGTCCAGCCGCGCGAGCAGGCGCCGCGCGATGCGGTTGTCGAGCCCGCGCAGCGCGTCGGCGCCCAGGCTGCGCACGACGACGAAGGTCAGCGTGCAGCCGATGCAGGCCGCGACATAGGTGGCCAGCGCGCCCCACAGCGGCCCCAGCGCCAGCACGGCGGCCGCGAGGAAGAAGCCGCCCGGGATGTGCATGAGGTTGGCCAGCGCGAACAGCGCGGCGAAGAGCGCGAAGCCCCAGACCCGGTGCTGTGCAAAACCCTCGCGCAAGGCCTGCGCGCTGAGCTGGCCGCGCAGGCCGCTGAACTCGACGACGGCCCACATCAGGCCCACGAAGGCCAACACCGCCAGCCAGCGCCAGCGGGGGCGCGTGGGGGTGGCGGTGTCGGGAGTGTTCAACGCTTGGGCTTGGGCGGCTTCTTGGCGCCGGAAGTATCCGCCGGAGCGACGACACCCTTCACGGCCGCCTGGGCGAGCTTGAAGAACACGTCGGTGTTGTCAATGACGCCGGTGAAGGCCAGCGCGCCGGGGCCGTAGGCCGAGAGCGGCACGTCGGTCGCCGTGTGCACGGCCTGCTCACCAGGCACCTGGCCGGTGACGAGGAAGTCGCCCTGCGCGTCGTCGCGCTCCTGGGCGTTGGCGGGGTACCACTTCAGCGGCGCCTCGACGGCGAAGGGCTGCTGCACGTCGCGCTGCGGCGTCTTCTTGGTGCGCCAGTCCTCGTAGCGGTCGGCGTTGGCGCCGTAGCCCACCAGCAGCCGGTAGTCGATATCGGTGGTCTCGGGGTAGCCATCGGCGGCGATCCGGTAGCGCGGGAAGCCGGCCTTCTCGTAGGTGCCGACGACGCCGTTGCGCAGGTTGGCCACGCCCTTCTTCGCGGCGAGTTCGGCCAGGGCCTTGTCGGTGACGGTGGCGCCGCCGATCAGCGCGGCACCCGAGCATTCATGGTCCGCCGTGACGATGACCAGGGTGTCGCCCTGCTCGGCCGCAAAGTCCTGGGCCACGCGCACGGCGCGGTCGAACTCCAGCGTGTCCAGCATCCAGCGCTCGGTGTCCATCGCGTGGGCCTGCTTGTCGATGGAGGCGCCTTCGACCATCAGCACGAAGCCCTTGGGCGAGCGCTTGAGCACGCTGAGCGCCTTGGTAGCCATCTCGTCCAGCATGGGCTGGTCGGGCAGGCCGAAATCGTCGACGACGCTGCCGCCGTTCAAGCCGTTCTTCTCGCTGCCACGGCGGCCGTTGATCTTGTCCAGCGCGACGTTCATGTTGGAGAAGGCGAACAGGCCCAGCAGCGGCTTGGTCGCATCGGCCTTGTCCAGCGCGGCCTTGGTGGGCGCGTAGCTGAAGCCGGCGGCTTGGAAGTCCTTGATGAGGTCGCGCTGCTTGTCCAGGCTGCCTGCCGAAGCGCCCCAGCGCTTGACGAGGTCATCGCCCGGGGAAAAGGCGTAGTCGTTGGTGTCGGTGCGCGCGGAGCCCGGTGTGCCGGCGGGCAAGAACCACTTGCGGCCGCCGCCCATCAGCACGGTCAGGCCGGTCAGGCCGCGGTCGTCGAAGAACTGGTCGACGATGCCGGTGCCTGCGCCGCGGTTGCTGGTGTGCACGGCGTTGGCGGCGGGCGTTGCGTCGAAGACGTCGGCCGTCGTGACGATGCCGAACTGCTTGCCCTGGGTGCGGTGCAGGTACTCGCTGAGGTATTCGATGCGCGGGTTGTCGAAGGCATCCACCGTGTCGTCAGGGAACACGCCCTCCTCGTTGTTGTTGTTCTTGTTGCCGCTGACATAGGCGCTCATGCCGGGCGAGGAGTCGGTGACGATGCTGTTCAGCGAGGCCGTCTTGACGAGGGCCGTGGCGGTGAATGTGTCCATGGCCAGCGGTTGCAGCGCCTTGCCCTGAGCGTAGCCGTGCACGATGCGCGCGGCCGTGCGCTGCGAGGCACCCATGCCGTCGCCGAGCAGGATGATGATGTTCTTCACCTTGGGGCCGAGGGCGGCGGCGAACGGCACGACCTCGAAGTTGCCCTTGGCGATGACCTTCTGGCCGTCGGCCTGTGTGGCCTCGACGCTGAACTCGTGCTTGCCCGCCGTCTCGCTCGACACGGCGCGCACGGTGGCGATGGCGGTCGCTGCATCGACGCCCTTCAGGCAGCCGCTGGCGCAGTCGCGCAGCGCGACCGTGGCCGCCACCGGCTTGCCGTCGACCAGGAAGAGCGCGGCCGTGATCTTCTGGCCGGCGTCGGGCTTGATGCTGGCCTGCAGGTCGAAGCGCTGGCCGGGTAGGAAGCGGGCGATGACGGGGTCGGCGCGGCCGCTGGCGAAGAGTTCGCTGGGCGGCGTCAAGCGGGTGACGGTGGGGGCGGCGAATGCCGAACCCGCGCTGAGTGCGGCGAGGAGCAGGACGTGTTTCATCGGGTGGACTCGGTACGGACGGGTGTGATGGCCAGGGCCTCGGGGGCGAGGTGCAGTCGCAGCCAGCTGACGCGGCCGGTCTCGTCCTCGGCGGGGCCGACCTCGAGGCGGCCGGTCAGCGCGACGGGGCCGCCCTGGTGAGCAACAAAGCGCTGGCGCTGCGACTCGGGCAGCACGACGGTGACGGTGGCGGCGGGCAGGTCGTCGGCCTCGCCGTCGGCATGCTCGGCCATGGAGACGGGGCGCGGCGCCAGCAGGAAGCGGCCGGGCTGGGGCTGCTCGCGCTGCACCATGAAGCCGACCAGGCGCACGTCCTGGCCGCTGGCGGCCTGAAGCTTGGCCGTGGGCTGCAGGCCGCGCGGGCCGATGGGCTGGGCGAAGAAGTCGGCAAAGCTGAGCTCGACCGGCGCGGCGGTCTGCGGGACGGCCTGTGCGGTGGCCGAGAGTGCGGCCAGCCCGAGCAGGGCCAGCGTGGGGAGAAGTCTCATGCGGTCGACGCCAAAAGCTGCCCATGCTCGGGGACCGGTGTGTCAGGACCGTGACGACGCGAGGCGATGAGCCGCCGCAGCTCGGGCCGGGCAGCGACACCGCCCCGGCGTCCTGTCCGACACCGACGTAGGCGGGCCAAACCTACGCTCGGGTTACATCTTCTTGCGATCCCCATGCCGCCCACCGCCGCCACTGCCGACCCGGCCGCCCCCGCCCCCGCCCCCGCCGGGCCCTCCGCCTGGGGCCGATTCCTCATCGTCGCCCGCCCCTACTGGATGGGCGACCGAAAACGCGTCGCCTGGGCCGTGCTGGTGGGCCTCGTGGTGCTGATGCTGCTGGACACGCAGCTGGCCGTGCTCGTCAACCGCCAGACCGGCGAACTGACCTCGGCGCTGTCGGCGCGCGATGAAGGGCGCTTCTGGGAAGCCGTGCGCAACATGCTGTGGGTGGTGGGCTTTGCGGTGCCCGTCTACGCCATCTACTACGCCTCGCGCGACGCCTATGCCAACGACTGGCGGCGCTGGCTCACCAACCGCTTCCTGGACGCCTATCTCGGCGACCGCGCCTACTTCCGCCTCGTCGGCGTCGACAACCCCGACCAGCGCATCGCCGAGGACGTCAACACCTTCACCGGCCGCTCGCTGAACTTCCTGCTCATCCTGCTCGGCTCGGCCATGCAGCTGGTCGCCTTCAGCACGGTGCTGTGGGGGTTGTCCAAGATGCTGGTGGGTTTTCTCATCGTCTACGCGCTGGTGGGCACGGCGCTGTCGATGCTGATCTTCGGCCGGCCGCTGATCCGGCTGAACTTCTGGCAGCTCAAGCGCGAGGCGGACTTCCGCTTTCGCCTGATGCGGCTGCGCGAGAACGCCGAGTCCATCGCCTTCTACCGCGGCGAGAAGCAGGAGCGCCACCAGCTCGACCAGCGCCTGCGCGCGACGCTGCTGAACACCAAGAAGATGATCCGCGCGCAGTTCATGCTGAACCTGTTCCAGCGCTCCTTCAGCCAACTGAGCCTGCTGGTGCCCTTCGTCGTGCTGGCGGGCCAGGTGCTGTCGGGTGAACTGGAAGTAGGCCAGGCCGTGCAGGCCGGCGGCGCCTTTGCGGCGGTGCTGAGCGCGGTGTCCCTCATCGTCGACAACTTCGACAGCCTCAGCCGCTTCGTCGCCGGCATCGACCGCCTGCATGTCATGGCCGCGAAGCTGGAGGAAGCGCCGCCCACCGCCGGCATCAACCTGCAGCCGGCCCAAGACCTGAAGCTGTCCCATGTGACGGTGAAGGCACCAAACAGCGACCGCGTCTTCGTCAAGGACTTGTCGCTGAGCGTGGCGGCCGGCGAGTCCCTGCTCATCACCGGCGCCAGCGGCAGCGGCAAGAGCTCGCTGCTGCGCGCCATCGCCGGCCTGTGGACGCAGGGCAGCGGCCAGATCGACCACCCGCCGCACGAAGACGTCTTCTTCCTGCCGCAGCGGCCCTACCTCCAGGTGGGCTCGCTGCGCAGCCAGCTCATCTACCCCAGCACCCACACCACGCACGACGACGCGGCGCTGCTGAAGGTGCTGGACGACGTGCAGCTGCGCCACCTGTCCGAGACCCCCAACGGTCTGGACCGCAGCGAGGACTGGGAGAAGCTGCTCAGCGGCGGCGAGCAGCAGCGCCTGGCCTTTGCGCGGCTGCTGGTGCATGCGCCGAAGGTGGCCATCCTCGACGAGGCCACCAGCGCGCTGGACGACGCCAACCAGCAGCGCCTGTACGAGCGCCTGCGCGACCGCGGCACGACGCTGATCAGCATCGCCCACCGCGCCGCCGTCGCAGGCTTCCACCGCCGCGTGCTGCAGCTGCTGGGCGGCGGGCGATGGAAGTTGTCCAAGACGCCGGCCGTAGCGGCAGAGCCCGTGCCCGTGCCCTTACCGGCGGAGAAGCCGGACCCTTCAGCCTAGCTCCATCAGCAGGGCGCGCCCGAGGGCCTGGCGAGGCGGGTCGCTGGCAAGGCGCGCCGACGACGTGGGCTCATGCCCACGAGGAGAAGCAACACGGCCCCGTGGGGCCTGCCAGCGGCCCGAAGCGCCAGGCCAGCGGGCGCGCACTCAGCCGCCGGGGCCGATGACGACATGCAGCATCGAGGTCTGCACCCAGACGGCGCCCTGCTGCTCCATCACCGCATAGTCGGTCAGCGCATTGCCGTAGACGTCGGTGCCGGAAGACAGCGTCTGCAGCTGCGTGTCGGCCGCAACGTGGATGACGTCGCCGCTGTCCAGCTTCAGCGTCAGCGCATGGTTGGCATCGGTGATGCTGGTGATGCCGAGGCTGGACAGGTCGATGCCGCCGGCGCTGCCATTGCGCAGGTCCAGCGCCTCGATGTTGTGCGCCACGTTGATCAGCGAGGCGATGTCGAAGCTGGCGCCGCTGGTGGTGAACTTCAGCAGGTCGATGCCGGCGCCACCGTCGGCCGAGGCCAGGTCGGCGGGCGACGCGGCGATCAGCGTGTCGTCGCCATTGCCGCCCAGCAGCGTGTCGGCACCGCCGCCGCCGGTCAGCGTGTCGTTACCGTCGGCGCCGCTCAGCGTGTTGGCGGCGCTGTTGCCGGTGATCTGGTTGTCCAGCGTGTTGCCTGTGCCGTTGATGGCGGACCCACCCGTAAGCGTCAGGTGTTCGACGTTGGCGCCCAGCGTGTGCGTCACCGAGGCCTGCACGCTGTCGGTGCCGGCGGCCGCGCCTTCGGTGACCATGTCGCCCGCGTTGTCGACGACGTAGCTGTCATTGCCCGCACCACCGGCCATCGCGTCGGCACCAGCACCACCGTCCAGCAGGTTGTCACCCGCGTTGCCGGTGAGCTGGTTGTTCAGCGTGTTGCCGGTGGCGTTGAGGTTGGCCGAGCCGGTCAGGATGAGTTGTTCGACGTTGACCGGCAGCGCAAAGCTGATGGACGCCTGCACGATGTCCAGCCCGGCGTTGGCGGCCTCGGTGACGACGTCACCGGCGTTGTCGACGACATAGGTGTCGTTGCCTGCACCGCCCGCCATCGCGTCGGCACCCGCGCCGCCGTCGAGCTGGTTGTCGCCGATGTTGCCGATCAGCGCGTTGTCCAGCGCGTTGCCGGTGGCGTTGATGTTGGCGCTGCCCGTCAGCGTCAGGTTCTCGACATTGGCGGCCAGCGTGTAGCTGACTGATGCCAGCACGATGTCGGTGCCCTCGCCGAGCGCCTCAGTGACCACGTCGCCCGCGTTGTCGACGACATAGCTGTCGTTGCCCGTGCCGCCGACCAGCGTGTCGGCGCCCGCGCCACCGTCCAGCGTGTCGTTGCCGGCCAGGCCGGTCAGCGTGTTGGCGGCGCCGTTGCCGGTCAGCAGGTTGTCCAGCGTGTTGCCGGTGCCGTTGATGGCGGCGGCACCCGTCAGCGTCAGGTTTTCCAGATTCAGGCCGAGCGTCGTCGTGATGCTGGCCTGCACGGTGTCGTTGCCTTCGCTCACGGCCTCGGTGATGGCGTCCGTGGCCGAGTCGACGACGTAGATGTCGTTGCCGACGCCGCCGGCCATCGTGTCGTTGCCGGCACCGCCGTCGAGCAGGTCGTCGCCGTTGCCGCCGGTCAGCGTGTCGTTGCCGTTGCCGCCGTAGAGCGAGCCGCCCGCGCTGGCGACGACGAAGACCGTCGGCGCCGCGGTCTTGTAGGGGTTGGCCACGGCGAGCTGGTTGACCGTGCCCCACTTCCAGGCCAGATAGCCGTCCAGGCGCTGCTGGTCGGCCGCAGACAGCGTCGTGCCGGTGACGATGACTTCGCTGTAGTCGCTGCTGGTGTTCCACTGGCTGCCCCAGCCGGTGCCTATGGTCAGCAAGCCGCTGAAGTTGAGCGACTGGTTGACGGTGGACACGACGTGCGTGGCCTCGGCCAGCGTCGTGTAGACATTGGCGCGGGTGTTCCAGGCCTGCAGCGTGCCGTCGACGGTCCAGGCCGACTTGAGGTTGTTGTTGGCGGCGCCCACCACGTCCGTGCCGCCGTCGCCCTGCCCCGAGATGAGAAGCCAGTTGCTGCCGCTGGCGCCGGTGGACATGGGCATGGAGAAGCTGTCGCCCGACTTCTGCACCCAGTAGAGGCTGCCGCCCGAGGCGATGGTGGCCAGGCTGATGCTCAGGCGGTCGTCCAGGCCGTCGAGCCGCACGGTGGGCAGGTTGTTCATGCCGTCCAGCACCAGCAGCGGCTCGAAGCTGCCGTTGCTGGCCGTGGCGTCATGCGCGCCGCCACTCTTGTCGCGCCAGACGGCAACGCGGCCGTCCGCCGTGTGGCCGCTCTCGTTGATGCCTTCCTGCACGCCGTCGCCGTCCAGGTCGGCAGCGTCCAGCCACACGGTCAGGTTGGAGAGCTGCCCGGGTGTCCAGGCCGCGACGTTGCCCAGCTTGAGCACGTCGTCGCCGTCATTGCCCTGCAGCGTGCTGCCGCCGTCGGCGGTGAGGCTGTCGTTGCCGTTGCCGCCCAGCAGCGTGTCGGCACCGCCGCCGCCCAGCAGCGTGTCGTTACCGTCGCCGCCGTCCAGCGTGTTGGTCGCTGCATTGCCCGTCAGCACGTTGGCCGCCGCGTTGCCGGTGGCGTTGACCACGGCGCTGCCCGTCAGCGTGATGTTCTCGATGTTGGGCAGGCTGGCCAGCGTGTAGCTGACGCTGGACTGCACGGTGTCCGTGCCCTCCGCCGCGTTCTCGGTCAGCGTGTCGGCGGTGTTGGTGACGACGTAGGTGTCGTCGCCCGTGCCGCCCGCCAGCGTGTCCACGTTCGGGCCGCCGATCAGCGTGTCGTTGCCGGCACCGCCGTTGAGCGTGTCGCCAGCGGTATCGGTCGCGGCCGCGTCGCCGAAGCTGAACACCGTGGACGGCACGGCCACGAAGGACGGCGCGCCCGGCGTCAGCCAGGCCAGCTGCGCCGTCGCGGTGCCGCTGCCTTCGTTCATCTGCACCAGGATGCTGTGCAAGCCGGCGCTGAGCGAGAACGACAGCGAATCGATGTTGTTGAGGTTGCTGCTGATGCCGACGACGTACTGGCCGTCGATGAAGACGGACATGCCGTCGTCCGCGCTGACGCGGAAGGTGTAGTTGCCCGCCGTGGCGATGTTGACGTAGCCGTTCCAGCGAACGGAGAAGTTGTCGGTGTTGACGACGCCCGTGGCCGGCGAGCCGGAGGCCCAGCTGAAGGCGATGTTGGCATCCTGGCGCGTCAGCACCGGAGCGCCCAGCCAGGTGGTGTTGTTCCAGTACTCGGCGCGCAGACCGGCCTGCTGAAGGCCGGCGAGGTAGTTCGGGCGGCTGCCCGAGACGAGGATGTCGTCGCCGTTGCCGCCGCTCAGCGTATCGGTGCCGCCACCGCCGTAGAGCGTGTCGTTGCCGTCCATGCCCAGCAGCGCGTCGTTGCCACTGTTGCCGACGACGAGGTTGGCCAGCGCATTGCCCGTGCCAGTGTGGGCGCCGGTATCGGTGAAGCTCAGGCGCTCCAGCGTGGCGCCCATCGTGTAGGTGGCCAGCGAGGTCTCGACGCTGTCCAGGCCGAAGGTGTCGGTGATGACGTCAGTGGCGCTGTCCACCACATAGGTGTCGTCGCCGGCCGCGCCCACCATCGTGTCGTTGCCAGCGCCGCCGTCCAGGCGCTCGTTGGCCACGGTGCCGGTCAGCGTGTTGTTCAGCGAATTGCCGAGGAGCTTGAGGTTGTTCTGGCTCAGCGCGCTCAGGTTCTCGATGTTGGCCGGCAGCCGGAAATCGATGTTGGCCTGGATGAGGTCGGTGCCCTCGCTCGCGTTCTCGATGACCGTGGTGAACGGCAGGTAGACGTTGTAGGTGTCATTGCCCGCCGCGCCGGCCATCGACGTGGCGTTGGGGTTGCCGGCGTTGGACGGGCCGGTGATGACGTTGTCGAGCGCGTTGCCAGTGACGTTGATGTTGTAGGAGGACTGCAGGTCCAGGTTCTCGACGTTGGCGCCCAGCGTGTAGCTCAGGATGGTCGCGTTGTTGGTCGTGCGCTGCAGGATGACCGTGTCGATGCCCTCGCCCGCGTTCTCGACGACGACGAGGTTCAAGCTGAAGTTGCCCAGGCTGTCGGCCTGCTGGTAGTAGGTGTCGTCGCCCAAGCCGCCGGCCATGGTCGTGGCGATGCCGCTGTAAACGCTGGCGTAGAGCGCGTTGGCGACCGTGTTGCCGGTGATGGTGCCGGCCGTGCGGCCGACGTAGTAGATGTTCTCGACGTTGGCGCCCAGCGTGTAGCTGGCGGAGGCGTAGACGGCGTCCGTGCCTTCGCTGGCGTTCTCGTTGATGACGTCACCGGCGTTGTCGACGAAGTAGACGTCGTTGCCCGCGCCGCCGGTCATCGTGTCGGCGCCCGCGCCGCCGTCGATGCGGTTGGCGCCGCTGTTGCCGAGGATGGTGTTGGCCAGCGCGTTGCCGGCGCCGTTGATGGCGGCGGTGCCGGTCAGCGTCAGGTTCTCGGTGTTGGCCGTCAGCGTGTAGCTGACCGAGGTCAGCACGAGGTCGGTGCCGCCGCTGGCTTCCTCGACGACGGTGTCGCCGATGTCGTCCACCGTGTAGGTGTCATTGCCTGCGCCGCCGACCATCCAGTCGGCGCCGGTCTTGCCGTCCAGCGTGTCGTTGCCGTTGCCGCCGAAGAGCGCGTCCACGCGCACGCCGCCGTTCAGCGTGTCGTTGCCGTCGCCGCCGAAGAGGACGGCGTCGACCCGGCCCGTGCCGCGCGCCGCAGCGCCGTTGTAGGCGGCGGTCAGGGTCTCGTTGGCGGCCGTGCCGAAGGTGATCTTGGCCGCCGTCCACATCGTGTCCAGGCCGACGGTGCCCAAGGCGCCGCCGGTCATGCTGACGGGCGTGCCCACGCCCCACTTGGTGGCCAGGTAGTTCTCGATGACGCGTTGCTCGCCGGGAGAGAGCACATGGTCGAACACCAGCAGCTCGGAGACGCTGCCGCGGCTGGCCTCGCCGGTGCCGCCCTGGTAGCCGGAGAGCTGGATCTTGCCCAGCCAGCCGTCACTGGTGCTGCCGGTGGCGGCCAGCGCCACGCCGTTCTTGTAGAGCGTGCCCGAGCCGACCTGGTCGTTGGCGGTGTACTGGATGGGCGTGTTGGCCTGCACGGTGCCGTTGGTCTGCGACACCCAGTTCTGGCCATAGAGCTGGTCCTGGTAGCCGCCGTGCCAGCCGATCAGCGAGTTGTCGGTGGACGAGGACACGAGCCGCCCGTTCTGCGTGCCGGTCATCTGGCCGACGACGAAGAGCGAGTAGTTCTGGCCCACCCACAAGCCGCTGTTCAGCGTGTCGCCGCCGTCGAAAGTGACCGTGGGCTGCCCGTTCAGGCCGCTCAGGTCGAGCTTGGGCGAAGCGGCGGCTGTGCCCTGCGTGAAGTTGTTGCCGCTGCCGCTCTTGTCGACCCAGGTGCTGAGGTTGCCGTTGCCGTTGATGAGGCCGGCCTCGCCGAGGCCCGATGACGTGCCGTTGCCGTCCAGATCGTTGGCGTCCAGCCAGGTGATCTTGCCGCCAATGGTGGCAAAGGTCGGGTCGGCCGACATGCCCCACAGCGTGCGCAGGTCCGCAAGGCTCGGCAGCACCAGCCCGCTGATGTCGATGGCCAGGTTCACGCCGCCGGCGGAGATGGCCACCAGCAACTTGCCGGTGTTGCCGTTGGACAGCAGCACGTCGGGCGCGGCGTTGACGTTGGTGGTGTTGTTGTAGTCGCTGCCGTTGAGCAGCAGCAGGTCGTTGCCGTCGAGCAGGATCTCCAGCTTGCCGCCGCCGTCGGCGCCGACGAAGTTGCTGGTGTTGACGTCGCTGGAGCGCACGGTGATGGTCTCGACCGTGCCGCCGAAGAAGTCCAGCACCTCGATGCCCTGGACCTTGGCGGTGAGCTGGTTGACGTTGGTGACACCTAGGCCGTCGAGCCTGAAGGTGTCGACGCCAGTGCCACCGTTGACGGACGCGAACGTGAGGTCGCTGACGACGATGGTGTCGGCACCAGCAGCGGCGCTGATGGTGTCCGCCCCACCGCCGCCGATGATGGTGTTGTTGCCTGCGTTGCCGGTGATGACGTTGGCCAGGCTGTTGCCGGTGGCCGTGATGTTGGCGCTGCCGGTCAGCGTCAGGTTCTCGAAGTTGGCGGCCAGCGCCCAGCTGACGCTGGACATCACCGTGTCGGTGCCGCCGCCGGCCTGCTCGTAGAGCTGGTCGCCGACGTTGTCGACGACATAGCTGTCGTTGCCCGCACCGCCCACCAGCACGTCAGCGCCCTGGCCGCCGTCCAGCACGTTGTTGCCGCTGTTGCCCGTGATGGTGTTGCTCAGCGCGTTGCCGGTGCCGTTGATGTCGCCGGTGCCGGTCAGCACCAGCGTCTCGACGTTGGCGGCCAGCGTGATGCTGATGCCGGCCTGGACGATGTCGGTGCCCTCGCCGAAATACTCGACGACGAGGTCGCTGGCGCTGTCGATGACATAGGTGTCGTCGCCCAGGCCGCCGGTCAGCACGTCGGCACCAACGCCGCCGTCGAGCACGTTGTTGCCCTCGTTGCCGGTGATGAAGTTGACGAGGCCGTTGCCGGTCGCGTCGATGGCATCGGCGCCGGTGAGTTCCAGGTTTTCGAGGTTGGCACCCAGCACCCAGCTGATGGAGCTGCGCACGGTGTCCGTGCCCTCGCCGCTGTTTTCGGTGATGAGGTCGCCGGCGCTGTCGACGACGTAGATGTCATTGCCCGCGCCGCCAATCAGGCGGTCGTCGCCGGCGTCGCCGTCCAGCAGGTTGGCGCCGGCGTTGCCGGTGATCTGGTTGTTCAGGTCGTTGCCGGTGCCGTCGATGTCGGCGGTGCCGGAGAGCACCAGGTTCTCGACGTTGTCGGCCAGGCCGTAGCTGATGCCGGCCGTGACGGTGTCGGTGCCGCCACCGGCAAACTCGACGACGGTGTCGCCGAGGTTGTCGACGAGGTAGCTGTCATTGCCCGCGCCGCCCACGAGACGGTCCACGCCCGCGCCGCCGTCCAGCACGTTGTTGCCGCTGTTGCCGGTGATGACGTTGTCCAGCGTGTTGCCGGTGGCGTTCAGGTTGGCCGCACCTGTGAGCGTCAGGTTCTCGACCTCGTTGACGAGCGTGTAGTTGATCGAAGCCAGTACCGTGTCGCTGCCCTCGCCTGGGTTCTCGGTGACGAGGTCGCCGGCGTTGTCGACGACGTAGCTGTCGTTGCCCGAGCCGCCGGCCAGCGTGTCGGCCCCGAGGCCGCCGTCCAGCACGTTGTTGCCGGTGTTGCCGGTCAGCGTGTTGGCCAGGTCGTTGCCGGTACCGTTGATGTTGTTGCTGCCCGTCAGCAGCAGGTTCTCCAGGTTCGCTCCGAGCGTCCACGTGACGGACGACTGCACCGTGTCGTTGCCCTCGGCCGCGTTCTCGGTGAGGGCGTCGCCGCTGTTGTCGACGATGTAGATGTCGTCGCCCACGCCGCCGGCCATCTGGTCGGCGCCGGCGCCACCGTCCAGCACGTTGACGCCGCTGTTGCCGGTGATCTGGTTGGCCAGCGTGTTGCCGCTGCCGTTGAGGTCGTTGCTGCCGGTGAGGATGAGGTTCTCGACGTTGGCGCCGAGGGTGAAGCTGACGCTGCTGCGCACCAGGTCCACGCCTTCGCCGGCGCCTTCGATGACGACGTCGCCGGCGTTGTCGACGAGGAAGGTGTCGTTGCCGGCGCCGCCGGTCATCGTGTCGGCGCCCAGGCCGCCGTCGATGAGGTTGCTGCCGCCGTTGCCGGTGATCTGGTTGTTGGCGGTGTTGCCGGTGGCGTTGATGGCGTCGGTGCCGGTCAGCACCAGGTTCTCGAGGTTGGCGCCCAGCGTGTAGGTGATGGCCGAGCGAACGGTGTCCGTGCCCTCGCCGACGTTCTCGGTGATGAGGTCGCCGGCGTCGTCGACGACATAGGTGTCGTTGCCGACGCCGCCGACGAGGCGGTCCGCGCCCGCGCCGCCATCCAGCACGTTGGCGCCGCTGTTGCCGGTGATGGTGTTGTCCAGCTCGTTGCCGGTGCCGTCCACGCTGGCGGTGCCGGTCAGGATCAGGTTCTCGATGTTGGCGCCCAGCACGAAGCTGGCCGCGGCGCGCACGGTGTCCGTGCCCTCGCCTGGGTTCTCGACGACCTGGTCGCCGGAGTCGTCCACCACATAGGTGTCGTCGCCCGCGCCGCCGGCCATCAGGTCAGCGCCCGCGCCGCCGTCGATGGAGTTGTTGCCCGAGTTGCCGGTGATCTGGTTGGCCAGCTCGTTGCCGGTGCCGCTGAGGTTGGCGCTGCCGGTGAGGATCAGGTTCTCGACGTTGGCGGCCAGCACGCGGCTGACGGACGAGATCTCGGTGTCCGTGCCCGCGGCGAAGTCTTCGACGACGGCGTCGCCGCTGTTGTCGACGTAGAAGGTGTCGTCGCCGCCGCCGCCGGCCATCGTGTCGGCGCCCGCGCCGCCGTCGATGACGTTGGCCGCCGCGTTGCCGGTGATCTGGTTGCTGCCCGCGTTGCCGGTGCCGCTGATGTTGCCGGTGCCGACGAGCACCAGGTTCTCCAGCGTGGCGCCGAGCGTGTAGCTGATGCTGGAGCGGACCGTGTCCGTGCCTTCGCCGCTGGCTTCGATGACCTGGTCGCCGGCGTTGTCGACGCCGTAGGTGTCATCACCGAGGCCGCCGGTCATGATGTCGGCGCCCGCGCCGCCGTCCAGCACGTTGTTGCCGCTGTTGCCGGTCAACTGGTTGGCCTGGCCGTTGCCGCTGCCGTCGATGTCGGCGGTGCCCAGCAGGACGAGGTTCTCGATGTTCGCGCCGAGCACGAAGCTCACGCTGCTGCGCACGAGGTCCGTGCCCTCGCCCACCGATTCGGTGACCGTGTCGCCCGCGTTGTCGACGAGGTAGGTGTCGTCACCCGCGCCGCCGGCCATGCGGTCGGCGCCCGTGCCGCCGTCGACGAGGTTGGCGCCGGCGTTGCCGGTGATCGTGTTGTCGAGCTCGTTGCCGGTGGCGCTGAGGTTGCCGGTGCCAGTCAGCACGAGGTTCTCGACGTTGGCGCCGAGCGCATAACTGACCGACGCGCGGACCGTGTCCGTGCCCTCGCCGGTGCCTTCGGTGACCACGTCGCCAGCGTTGTCGACGACGTAGATGTCGTTGCCCGCGCCGCCGGCCATCGCGTCGGCGCCCAGGCCGCCGTCCAGCGTGTTGTTGGCGATGTTGCCGGTGAGCGTGTTGTCGAGGTCGTTCCCGCTTCCGTTGACATCGCCGGTGCCGGTCAGCACCAGGCGCTCGATGTTGGCGCCGAGCGTGAAGCTGACGCTGCTGCGCACGGTGTCCGTGCCCTGGCCGCTGAACTCGGTGACGGTGTCGCCCAGGTCGTCGACGACGTAGCTGTCGTCGCCCGCGCCGCCAGCCATCGCGTCAGCGCCCGCGCCGCCGTCTAGCAGGTTGTTGCCGCTGTTGCCGGTGAGCTGGTTGGCCAGCTCGTTGCCGGTGCCGTCAGCGTTGGCGCTGCCCGTCAGCACCAGGTTCTCGATGTTGGGGCCGAGCGTGAACGTGACGCTTGAGCGAACGATGTCCGTGCCCTCGCCCGCGGCTTCCGTCACCGTGTCGCCGAGGTTGTCGACGAGGTAGGTGTCGTTGCCCGCGCCGCCCGCCAGTGCATCAGCACCTGCCCCGCCGTCGAGCGTGTTGTTGCCGGCATTGCCGGTGATGACGTTGTCCTGCGCGTTGCCGGTCGCGTCGATGTTGGCGTTGCCCGTCAGCACGAGGTTCTCGACGTTGGCCGGCAGGCTCAGCGTGACGGACGAGCGGATGGTGTCGGTGCCCGCGGCCGCGTTCTCGGTGACGGTGTCGCCGGCGTTGTCCACCACGTAGCTGTCGTCGCCCGCGCCGCCGGCCATCTGATCGGCGCCCGCGCCGCCGTCCAGCACGTTGTTGCCGGCGTTGCCGGTCAGGCGGTTGGCGGAGGAATTGCCCGTCGCGTTGATGCTGGCGCTGCCCGTCAGCGTGATGTCTTCGATGTTCTCGCCGAGGCGGAAGCTGACCGTCGAGAAGACCTGGTCGTTGCCTTCGCTGACGGCCTCGGTGACGGTGTCGCCGGCGTTGTCGACGTAATACGTGTCGTCGCCCGTGCCGCCGGCCATCGCGTCGGCACCGGCCTTGCCGTCCAGCACGTTGTTGCCGCCGTTGCCCAGCAGCGCGTTGTCCAGCTCGTTGCCGGTGGCGTTGATGTCGCCGCTGCCCGTCAACGTCAGGTTCTCGACGTTGGCGCCCAGCACATGGCTCAGCGACGAGCGCACGAGGTCAGCTCCCTCGCCGACGTTCTCGGTCACGGTGTCGCCGGCGTTGTCGACGACGTAGGTGTCGTCGCCCGCGCCGCCGGCCATTGCGTCGGCACCGGCGCGGCCGTCCAGCACGTTGTTGCCGCCGTTGCCGATGAGGACGTTGGCGGCAGCATTGCCGGTGGCGTCGATGTCGGCGCCGCCGGTCAGCGTCAGGTTCTCCAGGTTGGCACCGAGCGTCCACGTCACGCTGCTGCGCACGAGGTCCGTGCCTTCGCCGGCCTGCTCGGTGATGCTGTCGCCTGCCACGTCCACCACGTAGGTGTCGTCGCCCGCGCCGCCCAGCAGCACATCCGCACCGGCGCCACCGTCCAGCACGTTGTTGCCGGCGTTGCCGGTGATGACGTTCGCCAGCGCGTTGCCGGTGCCGTCGATGTTGGCGCTGCCGGTCAGCGTGAGCTGCTCGATGTTGGCGCCCAGGCGGAAGCTGACGCTGGACTGCACGAGGTCGATGCCTTCGCCGGCCTGTTCAGTCACCGTGTCGCCGGTGTTGTCGACGAGATAGATGTCGTTGCCCGCGCCGCCGGCCATCGCGTCGGCGCCCAGGCCGCCATCGATCGTGTTGTTGCCGGCGTTGCCAGTGATGACGTTGTCCAGCGCGTTGCCGTTGCCGGTCCAGTCGCCGGTGCCGGTCAGCACGAGGTTTTCGAGGTTGGCGCCCAGCGTGTAGCTGAAGCCGGCGCGCACGGTGTCCGTGCCTTCGCCGGCGTTCTCGGTGACGACGTCGCCGGCGTTGTCCACCACGTAGCTGTCGTTGCCCGCGCCGCCCAGCATCGTGTCGGCGCCCAGGCCGCCGTCGATGAGGTTGTTGCCGCTGTTGCCGGTGATGACGTTGTCGAGGTCGTTGCCCGTGCCGCTGATGGGCGCGGTGCCGCTCAGCGTCAGGTTCTCGATGTTGCTGCCGAGCGTGAAGCTGACGCCGCTGCGCACGAGGTCCGTGCCGCCGCCTGCGGCTTCCGTCACCACGTCGCCGGCGTCGTCGACGATGTAGGTGTCGTCGCCCGAGCCGCCGAGCATCGTGTCGGCGCCCGCGCCGCCGTCGATGAGGTTGGCGCCGCCGTTGCCGACGATGCGGTTGTCCAGCTCGTTGCCGGTGCCGGCGATGTTGGCGCCGCCGGTGAGCTGCAGTTCCTCGACGTTGGCCGACAGCGCATAGCTGACGCTGGCCTTGACCGTGTCGTAGCCGGCGTTGCCGTCTTCGGCCACGGTGTCGCCAGTGTTGTCGACGATGTAGCTGTCGTCGCCCGCGCCGCCGGCCATCGTGTCCGCGCCGGCCTTGCCGTCGATGAGGTTGGCGCCGGCGTTGCCGGTGATGACGTTGTCGGCCGCGTTGCCGGTGGCGTCGAGGTTGCCGCTGCCGGTCAGCGTCAGGTTTTCGAGGTTGTCGCCGAGCGTCCAGGTGATGGACGAGCGGACGAGGTCCGTGCCTTCGTTGGCGGCTTCGGCGAGTTGGTCGCCGATGTTGTCGACGACGTAGATGTCGTCGCCCGCGCCGCCGGCCATCGCGTCGGCGCCGGCCTTGCCGTCGAGCAGGTTGTTGCCGCTGTTGCCGAGCAGCGTGTTGGCCAGCGAGTTGCCGGTCGCGTCGACGTTGGCGCTGCCCGTCAGCGTCAGGTTCTCGATGTTGGCGCCGAGGGTGAAGCTGACGCCGGAGCGAACCAGGTCCGTGCCCTCGCCCGAGCCTTCGGTGACCGTGTCGCCGGTGTTGTCGACGACATAAATGTCATCACCCGCGCCGCCGGCCATGGCATCGACACCCGCGCCGCCGTCGATGACGTTCGCGCCGCTGTTGCCGGTGATGACGTTGTCCTGCGCATTGCCGGTGGCGTTGTTGTTCGCGCTGCCCGTCAGCACGAGGTTCTCGACGTTGGCCGTCAGTGCGTAGCTGATGCCGGAGCGGACCGTGTCGGTGCCTTCGCCGAAGGCCTCGGTGACGACGTCGCCGCTGCTGTCGACGACATAGCTGTCATCGCCCGCGCCGCCGGCCATCTGGTCGGAGCCCGCACGGCCGTCCAGCACGTTGTCGCCGCCGTTGCCGGTGAGCTGGTTGTCCAGCGCATTGCCGGTCGCGTCGATGTTGGGGCTGCCCGTCAGCGTCAGGTTTTCGAGGTTGGCGCCCAGCGTCCAGCTGACGGAGCTGCGAACCAGGTCCACGCCTTCGCCGGCCAATTCGGCGAGTTGGTCGCCCGCGTTGTCGACAACGTAGCTGTCGTCGCCCGCGCCGCCAGTCATCACGTCGGCGCCAGCGCCGCCGTCCAGCACGTTGTTGCCCGCATTGCCGGTGATGACGTTGACGAGGGTATTGCCCGTGCCGTCGATGTTGCCCGTGCCGGTCAGCACCAGGTTCTCGACGTTGGCGCCGAGGCGGAAGCTGACGCTGGACTGCACGAGGTCCGTGCCCTCGCCCGACTGCTCGGTGACCGTATCGCCAAGGTTGTCGACGAGGTAGATGTCGTCGCCGGCCGCGCCGGCCAGCGTGTCGGCGCCCGCGCCGCCGTCGATGACGTTGGCGCCGCTGTTGCCGCTGATGACGTTGTTCAGCGCGTTGCCGGTGGCGTCGATGTTGGCGCTGCCGGTCAGCGTCAGGTTCTCGACGTTGGCGCCGAGCGTGAACGTGACGCTGCTGCGCACGAGGTCCGTGCCCTCGCCCGCGGCTTCGGTGACGGTGTCGCCGAGGTTGTCGACGACGTAGCTGTCGTTGCCCGCGCCGCCGGCCATCGCATCGGCGCCCGCACCGCCGTCCAGCACGTTGTTGCCGGCGTTGCCGGTGATGACGTTATCCAGTTCGTTGCCCGTCGCGTCGATGTTGGTCGCGCCGGTCAGGATCAGGTTCTCGACGTTGGCCGGCAGCACCAGCGTGACGGACGAGCGGATGGTGTCCGTGCCTTCGCCGGCGTTCTCGGTCACCACGTCGCCCGCGTTGTCGACGACGTAGCTGTCGTCGCCCAGGCCGCCCGCCATCTGGTCCGCGCCCGCGCCGCCGTCCAGCACGTTGTTGCCGCTGTTGCCGGTCAGGCGGTTGGCCAGCGTGTTGCCGGTCGCGTTGACGTTGGCGTTGCCCGTCAGCGTCAGGTCTTCGATGTTCTCGCCGAGGCGGAAGCTGACGCTGGACAGCACCAGATCGTTGCCTTCGTTCGTCGCTTCTGTGACGGTGTCGCCGACGTTGTCGACGACGTAGGTGTCGTCGCCCGCGCCGCCCGCCATCGTGTCCGCGCCGGCCTTGCCGTCGATGACGTTGGCGCCCGCGTTGCCGGTGATGACGTTGTCCAGCGCGTTGCCGGTGGCGTTGATGTCGGCCGTGCCGGTCAGCGTCAGGTTCTCGATGTCCGCACCCAGCACCCAGGTGACGGAGGAACGCACGAGGTCCGTGCCTTCGGCCAGGCTTTCAGTGACCGTGTCGCCGAGGTTGTCGACGACGTAGATGTCGTCGCCCGCGCCGCCCGACATCGTGTCCGCGCCGGCCTTGCCGTCCAGCACGTTGTTGCCGGCATTGCCGAGCAGTGTGTTGGCCAGCGCGTTGCCGGTGGCGTCGATGTTGGCGGCGCCCGTCAGCGTCAGGTTCTCGACGTTGGCGCCGAGCGTGAACGTGACGCTCGAACGAACCAGGTCGGTGCCCTCGCCGGCGTTCTCGGTGACGGTGTCGCCGGCGTTGTCGACGACATAGCTGTCGTCGCCCGCACCGCCCGCCATCGTGTCGGCGCCCGCGCCGCCGTCGATCTGGTTATTGCCGCTGTTGCCGGTGATGACGTTGTCGAGCGCGTTGCCGGTGGCGCTGTTGCCGGCCGTGCCGGTCAGCACGAGGTTCTCGACGTTGGCGCCCAGCGCGTAGCTGATGCCGGCGCGGACCGTGTCTGTGCCTTCGCCGAAGTTCTCGCTGACCGCGTCGCCGGCGTTGTCGACGATGTAGCTGTCGTCGCCCGCGCCGCCGGCCATGCGGTCGGCGCCCGCGCCGCCATCCAGCACGTTGTTGCCGGCATTGCCGGTCAGCACGTTGTCCAGCGCGTTGCCGGTCGCGTCGATGTCGGCACTGCCGGTCAGCGTCAGGTTCTCGACGTTGGCGGACAGCGCGTAGCTGACGGACGCATTGACGCTGTCTGTGCCTTCGCCCGCTGCCTCGACGACGACATCGGCCGAGTCGTCGACGTTGTAAACATCGTTGCCCGTGCCGCCGGTCAGCAGGTTGATGCCGGCCGCGCCGGTCAGCACGTCGTCGAAGGCGCTGCCGACGAGGTTCTCGATGCCGGCGAGCGTGTCGCCCTGCGCATCGCCGCCCGTGCCGCGGCCGGTGGACAGGCTCACGGTGACGCCCGCCGTCGATGCGGCGTAGGTGGCCGTGTCGACGCCCGAGCCGCCGATCAGCACGTCGGCGCCCGCGCCGCCCACGAGCAGGTCATTGCCCGCGCCGCCGTCCAGCCGGTTGGCCGTGGCGGTGCCGATCAGCACGTCGTCGAAGCCGGAGCCGGTCAGGTTCTCGATGGCGTCGAAGCTGTCGCCGGCCGCATCGCCGGTGTTCAGCGTCGTGTCGGCCAAGCTGACGGTGAGGCCCGCAGCAGCGCCGGCATAGCTGGCCGTGTCGCTGCCGGCGCCGCCGATGAGCACGTCTGCACCCGCGCCGCCGATCAGCACGTCGTCGCCCGCGCCGCCCAGCAGGCGGTTGACGCCCGCGTCGCCTTCCAGCGTGTCGTCGAAGGCGGAGCCGGTCAGGTTCTCGATGCTGCTGAAGCTGTCGCCGGCCGCATCGCCGGCATTGCTCGTCGCGTTGACCAGGCTGGCCTTCACGCCGCTCGAAGCGCCCACGTAGGTGGCCGTGTCGTTACCCGCGCCGCCGATGAGCTGGTCGGCGCCCGCGCCGCCGTCCAGCAGGTCGTCGCCGCTGCCGCCGTCCAGGCGGTTGTCGCCGGCGTCGCCCTTCAGCGAGTCGGCGAAGTTGGAGCCGATGAGGTTCTCGATGCCGTCGATCAGGTTGCCCTGCGCGTCGCCGCCGTTACCGGTGCCGACCACCAGGTCGACCTGCACGGCCGCGCTTGATGCGGCATAGCTCAGCGTATCGTTGCCCAGGCCGCCGTGGATGACGTCCGCGCCGCCACGGCCTTCGATGAAGTCGTCGCCGTCACCGCCGTTGATCACGTTGGCGTTCGTGTCGCCGACCAGCGTGTCGTTGTAGTTGGAGCCGGCCAGGTTCTCGATGGACGCATAGCTGTCGCCCGCCGCCGCGCCGGTGTTGGTGGCCGGTGCCAGCAGGCTGGCCGCAACGCCGGCCGTGGCGCTGGCATAACTCGCCGTGTCCACGCCGTCGCCGCCGTCAAGCACGTCGCCGGCGTCACCGCCGTCCAGCACGTCGTCGCCCGCGCCGCCCACCAATCTGTTGACGCCGGCGGTGCCGGTGAGTGCGTCGTCCTTGTCGGAGCCGATCAGGTTCTCGACGCCGCTGAGC
The DNA here is from genome assembly GCF_054177665.1 of Roseateles sp. P5_E8. NCBI lineage: Bacteria > Pseudomonadati > Pseudomonadota > Betaproteobacteria > Burkholderiales > Sphaerotilaceae > Roseateles > Roseateles sp. P5_E8. The sequence goes on from NZ_JBGCUM010000003.1 coordinate 92,045, forward strand.
CGGTCGCCCTCGGCGTCGCCGCCCAAGCCGATGCCGGTCGCGAGATTGACGCGAACGCCTTGTGCAGATGCCGCGTAGGTCGCCGTGTCGGTGCCGGCGCCGCCGGTCAGCACATCCGCGCCGGTGCCGCCATCGAGTTGGTCGTCGCCGTCGCCGCCGTCGAGCTTGTCGTTGCCGGCCAGGCCGACGAGCGTGTCGTTGCCGGCATTGCCGATCAGCGTGTTGGCGCTTGACTCACCGGTGAGCGTGTCATCGCCACTGCCGCCGGCCAGGTTCTCGATGGACTGGAAGCTGTCGCCCGTCGCATCGCCGCCCGTCACGACGCCGCTGGTCAGGTTGATCTGCACCGCCACCGTCGAGGTGCTGTAGTCGGCCATGTCGGAGCCGTCGCCACCCATCAGCGTGTCGGCGCCCGCGCCGCCGATCAGCACGTCGTTGCCGCGCCCGCCGTCCAGCACATTGCTGCCGTCGCCGGCCACGAGGCGGTCGGAGAAGCGTGAGCCGATCAGGTTCTCGATGTTCGCCAGCGTGTCGCCGTTGGCGTCGCCGCCGGTGCTGGGCGTGGCGCCGGTGAGGTCGACCTTCACGCCTTCCTGCGAGTCGGCATAACTGGCCGTGTCCGTGCCGTCGCCGCCGTCCATCACGTCGGCGCCCGCGCCGCCGATCAGCGTGTCGTCGCCGGCGCCGCCCTGCAGGCCATCGTTGCCGGGGTTGCCGATCAGCACGTTGTCAAAGCCATCGCCGATCAGCAGGTCGTCGTTCTCGGAGCCGGCCAGGTTCTCGATGCCACTGAAGACATCACCCTTCGCCTCGCCCGTGTTCAAGGCCGCGTTGGCCAGGCTGACGGTCACGCCGGTCTGCGCGTCGATGTAGCTGGCCGTGTCCTTGCCGTCGCCGCCGGTCAGCGCGTCGGCGCCCTCGCCGCCTTCGAGCTCGTCATCGCCCGCGCCGCCGTCCAGCTTGTTGGCGCCGGCATCGCCGATCAGCAGGTCGTTCAGCGCCGAGCCGGTCAGGTTCTCGATGTCCTGCAGGCGGTCGCCCGTCGCGTCGCCGCCGCTGCCCTGGCCGGTGCCCAGGCTCACGTTCACGCCGGCGGCTGAGTTGGCGTAGCTGGCTGTGTCGTTGCCGGCGCCGCCCTGCAGCGTGTCCGCACCGGCTCGGCCTTCCAGCAGGTCGTCGCCCGCGCCGGCCTGCAGCACGTTGGCGAGCACGTCGCCGCGCAGCGTGTCGTCAAGCTCGGAGCCGATGACGTTCTCGATCTGCGTCAGCGTGTCACCCTCGGCCTCGCCGCCCTTGGCGGAGCCGGTGGCCAGGTCGATGGTGACGCCTGCCGTGGAGGCGCTGTAGACGGCTGTGTCGATGCCGGCGCCGCCGATGAGCTGGTCCGCGCCGCCGCGGCCTTCCAGCACGTCGTTGCCGGCGCCGCCGTCGAGCTTGTTCGCTGCGTTGTCGCCGCGCAGCGTGTCCGCGCCGCCACTGCCGCTGAGGTTCTCTATGCCTTCCAGCGTGTCGCCTTCGGCATCGCCGCCGCTGCCCGTGCCTGCAACCATGTCCACGTTGACGCCGGCCGACGAGCCCTCGAAGCTGGCCGTGTCGACACCCGTGCCGCCAACGAGCTTGTCGGCGCCCTCGCCGCCCACCAGCCAGTCGCTGCCGGCGCCGCCGTCGAGCTTGTCTGCGCCCGCGCCGCCGGAGATGCGGTCCGCGCCGACCAGGCCGGTGATGGTGTCGTTGCCGGCACCGCCGTCGATGATGTCGCCCAGGCCATAGGCCGGGAAGACGACGCCGGGCTTGCCGCCGGCGTCGTAGTTCATGTCCGCGGCGCTGCTCACGTCGCGCACTATTGCCGGCACGGTGAGCTTGCCTTCCAGCGTCGCGCCGTCGACGGTGGCCGTGGCGGTGACGACGATGTCGAAGGTCGCGCCGCTGGCGCCACCCGTGTCCGACGCGACGGCGTAGCGCACCATGACGCTGAAGCTCGTCTTCGCGCCATCGGCCGGCACGGCCAGCTCCCAGCCGGTGGCACCCTTGGTGGCGCCGACGACCTCGAAGCCGTCGGGCAGGCCGCTGATGACGACCGTCTTGACGACCGGCGCGGTCTTGGACGACAGCGTGATGTCGAACTGGCGCGCCCAGCCCGAGCCCATGCCCTGGCCGCCGTCGCCGGCGATGGTGTCGTCACCCGCCGTGCCGTGGATGACCTCGGGCGCGGCCTGGGCGGCGGCGGAGAAGTCGCTGGACGATTCGGCCGAACCGCCGGAGCCGGTGATGGTCGTGCCACTGACTTCCTGGCCGGTGACGTTGTGGAACTGACCTGCCACCGTCAGCGTCGGCCCCGCTGGCGGCGGCGGCGGTGTGCCGCCGCCGGGGTTGCCGGCGGGCGCGGGTGCCACCTGGATGACCAGCGAGAACGGCCGCGCCTCATCGTGGTACTCGGCCTTGGAGTTGCCGTCGCCGCTGCCCGTGCCCGAGACCATGCCGCTTTCCAGCACGGGCTTGGGCGGGGGCGGCATCTCGCTGCTTTCACGAGCGGACGGCGCGGGCGCGTCTTCAGTCGTGTTCTTCTCGATGGTTCGCAGCATCGTGTCGGTGATGTTCACCGGCCCGGCCTGGGCGATCAGCGTCGACGCCTCGACGGCGCCGTCCGAGAACAGCAGCTTGAAGTCGGGGTCGGCCAACGCGCGCAGCGCGGCGCCCTGGAAGACGTGCTGGGTGCCGTCGGCCATGACGAGCACCAGATCCACGCCGGCCACCTGCACCTTGACGACGGATGCGCGCGACAGCGCGAGCTTGATCGCGGCGTCCGCAGTGGCGGCATGGATGACGACTTTGCCCGCGACGTTGTCCATCAGGTACTCCGTGATTCTTCAGTCGGCAGGTCGGCGCAGGGGATGCCGGCAGCGCGCAGCAGCTCGGCATCCGACACGCTGGCCGCCTCGCCGGCCAGCACGCGCAAGCCCTCCGATGCGCCCAGCTCCACCATCAATTGCAGCAGGCGGCGCTTGCCCGCGCTGCCGTCGCCGGCCAGGCCGGTGCTCATCGTCGGCCCGAGGCGCAGATAGCCCACACCCAGGCGGCGCAACAGCGCCAGGTCTTCGGGCGGCGACACGACGCGGCGGATGCCGATGCGCACGCCGTGGCGCTGCAGCATGGTCGTCAGCGGCCCGAGCACGCTCACCACATTGCGTTCGCCGTCGATCTCGAACTCCACCCACAGCCTGGCGGCCAGCGGGCCGACGGCGGTCAGCGCCTCGTCAAATCGGCTGACGAAGGTGGGCCGCTCGGCGGAGCGCGGCGAGATGCGGATGGCCAGCTCGTCACCGTGGCCGGCAATCTGCGCCAGCGCCAGCTCGGCCACGCGCAGGTCGACGTCGGCGATGCGCGCGGTGCGCAAGGCCGCGGGCAGCACATCGTCGGGGCCGAAGAAGCGGCCATCCGCATGCTGCAGTCTCACCAGCGCGAGTTGGTGGACGGCGGCGCCATCCGCCGCGGCAACCGGCGCCACGCTGAGGTCGACGCGGCCGGTCAGGAGGGCCTCGTCGATGAGGCTGCGCCACTGCGCCAGCGACACCGTCGGGCCGGATCGGCTGGCACGCGCCATCATCCAGGGCGTGTCGCCACCCTCGCTGGACTGCAGCGCCCGGTCCACGCGGGACATCACCGCGCCAATCGTCTCGCCGCCATGGAAGGCGCTGGCCGCCAGCCAGCCCACGCGCGGCCGGTCGGTCAGCTCGCGCTGCTTGAGCCCGTGCAGCGCATCGGCCAGCTCACGCGTCCAGGCGTCCAGCGCGTCGGGCGGCACGCGCGGCACCAGCACGCCGAAGTCCGCGCCGTTCAGCCGCGCCACCACGCCGCCCGCTTCGTCCATCCTCAGCGCCCGCGTGCGCAGCAGCGTGGCCACCTGCTTGAGCAGCTCGTCCGCGCGCTCGCGGCCGGCGCGCTGGTTCAGGCCGGCCAGGTCGTCCACGCGCAGCAGCACCATGCCGCCGGTGGCTTCTTCATCCGGGTCGCGCAGCAGCGTGGCCAAGCGGTCCATGAACTGGGCGCGCGCGGCCAGGCCGGTCACCGGGTCGACCGAGATCTCGGCATGCAGCACGCCCAGGCGGTGGTCGCGGTCGTCCAGCTGCGCCTTGATGCGGGTCAGCGCGACATTGATGGTGCGCGACATCGAGGCCCACTCGACCGGCCCGTCCTGAGGCCGCTCGGCGATGCGGCCCTGGCCTGCGGCGTCGAGCTGACCCATCAGCGGCTCGGCACCGCGCAGCCACCAGCGCGAGACGAACAGGAGTACCGCCATCGTCACGACTGCCGCCACGCCATGGATGACGAGCAGCCAGCCGAACTGGGTCGGCGTCAACGCGCCATGCAGCAGCCACCAGTTGCCAATGGCCGACAGCGTGAAGCCGCCCGCCACCGCGCCTGCGGCTCGCTGCGTGGCGCTCCCTATGCTCACGCCTCGCCCCCCGCCGCGATCTGCTCGTACTGCGGCCCGAAGCGCTCGTCCAGGTTCTCAGCCACCAGCGAAGCCGCCGCCACGAGGCTGGCGTCCAGCTTGTGCAAGGCGCGCTGAGCGTTGTCGCCGGCCTCGATGGAGGCGGCCACCTGCGTGGCCAGGGCCAGCACCGGTGCCAGCGTGCCGGGCGCCGGATTGGCGTCCAGGTGATGGGCGACGGCCTCCACCACGGCGGTCGGGAAGCCGAGTTCATCCAGCCAGGCGGCGCTGACCTGGGCGTGGTCCAGGCCGCAGGCCTCGTGCTCCAGCGCCGCCAGCACCCGGCCGCGCGCGTGGCGCGACCCGGCCAGCACGCCGGGCAAGGTCTCCGGGAAGGCCTGGCAGAGGATGAGGTGGCCCACGTTGTGCAGCAGGCCGGCCAGGAAGGCGGCTTCGGCATCCGCGCCGGCCAGCCGAGCCAGGCTGCGCGCGGCCTTGGCGGTGAGCGTAGCGTCCAGCCAGAACTGGCGCAGGTTGACGCCCGGCACCGCGACGAACACGGCCTCCAGCCCGCCGCTGATGACGAGCGTGCGCAGCGTGTCCGTGCCGATGATGGCGACGGCGTCCTTCAGGCTCGCCAGGCTGCGGCGACCGCTGTAGTAGGGTGAATTGGCGATGCGCAGCGTGCGTGCGGCGAGCTGGGGCTCCTGCTCCAGTTCGTCCACCACCAGGGCGATGGACGCGCCGGGGTCGCGCAGCTGGCTGATGAGGCGGCGCACGACGCGCGGCACCGACGGCAGTTGCAGCCGGCCACCTGCGGCGGCGCGGAGCTTGTCCATGTGCTGGCTCATGTGCGCGGCCCCTTGCCGTCGGACAACGCGTCGCGGAGCTGGTCTTTCTCCAGGTTCCATAGCGTCGAGTCCATGCGCTTGACGAGGGCGGCCTGTTGCAGCACCTCGTCCTTGAGGCCTTCGTTGGACGCCGTCAGCGCGCCGATCTCGCGCTCCAGGCTTTCCACACGCGTCAGCGCCAGCTTCACGTTGACGACCAAGGCCTCTTGCGCGGGCAGGAAGTCCAGCATGCGGCCGACGCGCTCGTTGGACGAACCGCTCTCCTGCAGCATGCCCTCGGCCGCGTTGGCCAGCCGCGCCATCGCCGGCACCACGTCGCCCACGCCGCCGACGGTGGCCGTGGTGCGCTCCAGCACGGCCTCCTGGCTTTCCAGCCTCTCGGTCAGGCGCGCCGAGGCGCCGGCCATCTGCGCGACCTGCGGCACCAGTTGGTCGAGCCGCGCCACGACGTCGGCCAGGCCGGTGGTGGACGCGCGGTGCTGCTCCAGGATGTCGGCCAGCAATGTCGCCAGGAAGCGCTCGCTGATCTCGACGTTCTCGTTGACGCTGCTCTTCTCGGCCAGCGACAGCACATTGCCGCGCACCGTCTCGATGAGGTCGGTGGCGGCCTTGCGCACGGCCACCATCTGGAAGCCCAGCACGATGGAGCCCACCAGGCCGAACATGGACGCCGAGAAGGCGGTGCCCATCGCAGACAGCGGCTTTTGCAGACCGCCAACGATCTTGACGAACTCGCCCTCCATGTCGCCACCGCCTCCCGCGCCCTTGGCGATGGTGCCGATGAGGTTGGAGGTCTCGACCAGCGTCTCCAGCAGGCCGACGAAGGTGCCCAGCAGGCCCAGGCCCACCATCAGGCCGACGAGGAACTGGCTCAGCTCCTGGCGCTTGTTGAGGTACTGCTCCAGCGCCTCGATCTCGGGCTCCATCGCCGAGCTGTGGATGTAGACCTGGTGGCCGAGGCCGAGCTTCTGCAGCCGGTCCAGCATGCCGGTCACGAAGGCCGGCGGCCCCAGGCGCGGATGCTGCTCGCCGCTGGCGTCGCCGTCCTGCAGCCAGCGCATGCCGGCGCGGAAGACGCGGTCCTCGCCGAACAGCTCCAGCAAGTGGCCCACCATGGTCCACATGCCCCAGCACAGCACGGCAATGATCAGGCCGTTGAGGACGGGGTTGGCCATGATGGCGAAGGACACGAAGTGCCACATCGACGCCGCGCCGGCCAGCATGGCCAGCAGCGGCAGCGCCACGAAGAAGACGTGCCGGGCGCCGATGCCGTGGTCGCGCCCCTTCGGCCCGCGCGGCAGCAGCGGCTCGGACACGACGGCGGTGTGGGTGTCGCTCATTGGAAATTCCTTGAACTCATTTGCGATCCCGCAAGGCGGTGTCGGCCATGCCGCGAATCGGCGACAGCAGGTATTGCAAAACGGTGCGACGGCCCGTGACGACGTCGGCGCTGACGCTCATGCCCGGGCCCAGCGGCTGCGCAAAGCGCTTGGCGCTGGCGGGGTCCACGGCGGACACGACGCGGAAATAGCGCTCGCCGCGTTCGTCGACGAGGCTGTCGGCGCTGATCTCGGTGACGCGCGCTTCCAGCGTGCCGTAGGTCGTGTAGTCGAAGGCCGCGACCTTGACGCGCGTCGGCAGGCCGACGCGCAGCGTGCCGCGCTCGGCGGGCGAGGCACGGGTCTCGACGACGAGGGCGTCGTCCTGCGGCGTCAGCTCCAGCAGCGTCTCGCCGGGCTTGACGACGCCGCCCACCGTGTTGCTGGCCAGCTTGTTGACGATGCCGGCCACGGGCGCCGTCAACACCGTGCGGCGCACGCGGTCGTTCTCGGTCTTGATGTCTTCCTCCAGCCGACGCAGTTCCACGCGCGCGTCGCTCAGCGCGGTGCGGGCCTCGCTGTGGAACTGGGCGACCACCTCGGCCTTGCGGGCGGCCAGCTCGGCGGCGGCGGCGGCCAGGCGCGGCAGCGAGGCCTCGCTCTCGGCGATCTGCGTCGTCAGCCGCTCGACGCGGCCGCGCGCATCGAGCAGTTCGCTCTGCGAGCCGGCGTTGCGGTTGACCATGTTCTGCACCAGGCTCAGCTGGGAGCGCGCCACCTCCAGCTCCGCGCGCAGGCCCTTGCCGCGCGCGGCGGCCTCGGCGGCCTCCTGGCGGCGCTGCGTGGCCTGCTCGTCCAGCACGCGGGTGGTCTGCGCCAGCTTGGCGGTGCGGGCGGCAAAAGACTCCGACTCGGCGCGCACGGCCGGGTCGTTCGCCGCCGCGCCGGCCGGTGGCAGGAAGCGCGGCGCGCCGCTGGCCTCGGCATCCAGGCGTGCCACGCGGGCCGCCATGCCTGTCAGCCGCGCGCTCTTCTCGGCGCGGGATGAATTGGCCTGCAGGTCCGACACGGCGACGAGGGGCTGGCCGGCCGTCACCGTGTCACCCTCGTGCACAAAGACCTTGGACAGGATGCCGCCTTCCAGATGCTGCACCAGCTGCTGCTTGCCCGAGGGCACGATGCGGCCCTGCGTGTGCACGACCAGGTCGACGTTGGCGAGCGCCGTCCACAGCCCCAGCGCGGCGATGACGACCGTCGTCGCATAGATCAGCGCACGCGGGCGGCGCAGGCGGCGGGTCTGGCCGAGCGTGTTGTCGAAGTAGGAGAGCAGCAGGTCCACGGGGACGTCGCGCGTCGCTGCTGCGGTGGCTGCTGTCGTCATGGCTTCTCTCCCAGGCGCACGGCGACGGCCGCCTGCGGCGCGCTGGCATTCATGTCGATGCGCGTGACGATGCGGTCGCCCGCGATGCCCTGGCCCAGCAGCTCGTTGCGAACGGCCATCGCGCGGATGAATGCGGCGCGCTGGTTCTCGCTGAGGTGGATTTCCGGGCCGATGGCGACGACCTCCAGCCGCAAGGTGGGCGATTCGGCCAGGCGCTGCTTCAAGGGCGCGAGCGCGTCGCCCAGCGCCTTGGCGGCGGCGGCATCGACGGTCAGGGCGCCCGGCGCGAAGTCCAATTGCAGATAGTGCTCCGCCGGCTTGACCTTGGCGCTGGCCGCACTCGCGGCGAGCGCGGCCTCGTTGCCGGCCACGGCGATGCGGGTGCGCTGCGGCGCCTTCGTGTCGACGAGGGGTGCACCGGTCACGGGCCGCTCCTTCTCAGCGGCCGGCGCGATGACAACCTGCCGCGCCTTGCCCAGCTCGGCCTGCTGCTCGGCGATCTTGGCCGCCATGCGCTTGGCCAGCATCTGCGCCGAGAAGCTCAGCGCGATCGCCAGCACGACGATGACGAACACCATCGCGATGACCACATTGGTCAGCGCATCCACGAAGCCTGGCCAGAAATCCCCACCGCCGCCTTTGCCGCCGCCTGACATCGGATTACCTCGCGATGACCGTGCGCAGAGCGCCGGTCAAATGGGCAATGCGCCACTCGTTCTGGGCGGCGCTGACGACGACCTGCACGATGTCCAGGCGGCTCTGGTGCAGGCGCTGGTAGGCGTCCAGCACGTCCAGCAGCTGGCGGTTGCCGCCGGTGAGCTGGGCGCGGAAGGCGTCGACGACCTTGCGATTGGCCTCCAGCTCGTCGCGCACGGAGGCGAAGCGCTCGGTCGCCGCGCCGAGGTTGGCGTAGCTGGTCTCCAGGTCCTGCACGACGCGGCGGCGCACGCCCTCGCCGCGCGCCTCCAGCTCGCTGCGGCGCGCCTCGGCGGCCTTCATGCGCGAGTAGTCGGCGCCGCCGTTGAGCAGCGGCAACGTCATGACGACCATGGCCTTGCTGTCGCGCTGCTGGGCCTCGCTGCCGGCGGCGTTGCGGGTCTGCGAGTGCGTCAGCTCCAGCGCCACGCGCGGGAGGAAGGCGGCGCGGTTGCCCTTGCGCTCGGACTCCGCAGCCTGCTGCTCCAGCCGCGACGCCAGGATCTCGGCGTTGGCGCCGTCGGCCTCGGTCAGCGCAGCTTCCGCGTCGCTCGGCAGATAGAGGTCCATGGGCGCATCCAGCGCCAGGCCAAAGGGCGTCACCGACGACAGGCGCTGGAAGTTGCGCAGCGCCGCCGCCAGCGCCGCGCGCGAGTCGGCCAGGCCGGAGCGCACGTTGGCCACGCGCGCCGTGATGCGTTCGCGCTCCGCCGGGCTGGCGCCACCGGCGGCCACGCGGTCGCTGATGTAGCGCAGCAGCTCGTTCAACTCCTTCTCGTAGCCCTGGCCCAGCTCCACGCCGACGCGCTGCTGCAGCACGGCGAACCATGCGCTGCCGGTGTCCAGCAGCGTCTGCGACTCGACGCCGGCCTGCTGGATCTCAGCCGAGGCAGCCAGCAGCTCCTGGCGCGTCCATTCGTGGCGCGCGCTCTCGTCCACCAGCGCCTGGCTGAGCACGGCGGAGTTGTCGCTGCGCAGCAGGTTGTCCTTGCGGTCCGGCGTTTCCAGGTGGCCACGGCCGACGGAGAAGCGCGTTTCCAACTTGGGCAGCAGCGCACCGCGCGCGGCCTTGCGGGTGTAGTCGAAGCTCAGCGCCCGGTAGCGCGCGGCGGCCACTTCGGGGCTGTTCTGCCAAGCCAGCTGCAACGCATCGCCGAGCGACAGCGCCGGGCCGGTGCCGGTCAGCGGCAGCACGGGCGGCATGCCGAGCAGCAGTTGCAGGCTGGCGACGCGAGGCTTGGCCGTTTCAACGGCCGAGGCCGCCGCAGCGGGCGGCTCGGCTTGAGCGGCGGCCCAGGTTGGCGCCAGGCAGAGCAGCAGCAGGCTGCTCAGGCGACGCGGGGAGAAAGACATTTGACGCATTCCTTCAGGCAGACGTCGCGCGCGGCGCGGGCGTCCGCGGTGTCACCGAGCCGGGCGCCAGCAGCCGCTGCGGCGGCGCGTCGGCCACCAGGCGCCCACGCTCCAGCACCAGCACGCGGTCGCAGATCTGGATCAGCTCGGCACTGTGCGTAGCGACGACGACGCAGCGCCCGTCGCGCCAGCTGGGCAGCGCCGCGAGAAAACCTTCCTGGGCCTGGCGGTCCAGGCCCAGCGTGGGCTCGTCCAGCAGCACCAGGTCGGACATCTGGTGCAGCACGCGCGCCAGGGCCAGCATCTGCCGCTGGCCGCCCGACAGCCCGGCGCCGTTGGAGCCCAGCTCGGTGTTCAGGCCCAGCTCGCCACGGTCCAGCTGCGGACCCAGGCCGGCGACGCGCAGCGTGCGCAGCAGCTCGGCCTCGCGGCTGCCGCCCTCACCGGGCGCCACCACGTCCTGCAACGCGCCGGCCAGGAAGCCCGGCTCCTGCGGCTTGTAGGCCACGGCACCGGCCAGCCAGCGGCGGGTCAGGTCGTCCTGCACGACGCGACCGCCGAGCGCGTACTGCCCCGAGGTCGGCACGACATGGCCTGCCAGCAGCTTCAACAACGTCGACTTGCCGGCACCCGAGCTGCCCACCACGGCAACCAGCTCGCCCGGCTTCAACGTCACGTTCAGGTCGGCCAGCACGGGCGGCCGGTCCGGGTAGGCAAAGCCGACGCCGCCCAGGCGCACGCCTTCGGCCGCTGCAACCCCGAGCGGGCCACCCAGCTCGCGGTCGGGCAGCGTCGCCGCGTCCAGCGCCACGGTCTGGCCCATGTCGCGCAGCGCGCGCATGAATTCCTGCCAGCGCAGCACCACCGGCGCAAACAGGCAGATCGAGCTGACCAGGCGGCCGCCCAGCATCGTCGTGGAGATGAGCCCGCCGACGCTGAGCGCCTGGGCTTCGATGCGGTAGACGCCGGCCACCAGCGTCAGCACCGTGCAGGCCGACATGCCCACCGGCAGCAACTGCTGGCTGACCTGCTGCCACACGCGCGCCCGCGCCGCCGCCCGCGCCGAGATGGCCGAGGGCTCGCGCAGGCCGCCCTCGGCCACGCGCGCGGCGGCGACGGACATGAGGCTTTCGCGCGCCATCAGCACATCCACCAGCCACGACAGTTTGGTGCCCGACGCCTGCGTCGCCACCCGCGAACGGCGCGCGGCGGCGGCCTGCAGCACGCCGCCCGTCAGCAACAGCAGCGCGCCAAAGCCAAGCGGAATCAGCACCAGCGGGCCGGCGATGACGGCCAGCACGATGGCGAAGATCAGTGCAAACGGCACGTCGGCCAGCGGCAGCAGGAACTGGGCGGACAGCACGTCCCGTGTGGAGCCCAGCTCGCGGTAGCGCGCCAGCAGCGTGCCCACCGCCAGCGGCTTGGAGGCCGGCGCGGCCAGCACGCCGCGCAGCAGGCGCTCGTCCAGATGCATGTCCCAACGCGCGCCGGCATGCTCCACCAGCATCACGCGGGAGAAGCGCAGCACCAGCTCCAGCGCGAACAGCAGCACCATGCCCAGCGCCAGCGCCCACAGCGTCTCGTGCAACTCGTTGCCGACGGCCTTGTCGTAGACCAGCATCGAGAACAGCGGCAGCGTCAACACGAAAGCGTTGACCAGCAGGCTCGCCAGCCCTAAATCCAGCAGGTGCCGACGGTTCGCGCGGAGAAACAGGAGGATCGATTCACGCATGCGTCGGTAGCGACTCGTACCTCACGCTGGCGAAAGATGGACCAGGCGGGATGGAAGGAAAGGGGCCAATCGGATAACCAATAAATGATAGCCACCGATAAAAGCTCACCATCAACGGGAATACCAGTCAAAACCCTTGCAGTTGCCAACTTGTAGGAGGGCTGGGCGGCTGTTACGCCTGCGCAAAACTGGCTTTCGCGCTGCAGCCTGCGTCGCGCAGGCTGTAAATACCAAACGGGGAGTTTGGTAGGCCGTGTTGGACTTGAACCAACGACCAAAGGATTATGAGTCCTCTGCTCTGACCAACTGAGCTAACGGCCCCTGGGAAATCTCCCGGAAGGCGCGGATTCTAGTGGTCGTCTGAGCGGCGTAATCAGCGTTGCGAGAGCGCCTGCCCCACCATGCGCGACGTGATGTCGACGATCTGGATCATGCGGTCGTAGGCCATGCGCGTGGGGCCGATGACGCCAAGCGTGCCGACGACCTGACCGTCCACCTCGTAGGGCGCCGACACGATGGACAGCTCCTCGTAGGGCACGACCTTGCTCTCGCCGCCGATGTAGATGCGCACGCCCTCAGCGCGGCTGGACGTGTCCAGCAGGCGCATCAGCTGCGTCTTCTGCTCGAAGAGGTCGAAGAGGCGGCGCAGGCTGCCCATGTCGTGGCTGAAGTCCTGCACGGTCAGCAGGTTGCGTTCGCCGGAGACGACGACCTGTTCGTCCTGCTGCTCCATGGCCTCGGTACCGACCTTCACCGCCGCGCTCATCAACTGGGCGATCTCACCGCGCAGTTCGTCCACCTCGCTGCGCAGGCGTTCGCGCACGCCCTCCAGCGTCAGGCCCGCGTAGCCGGCGTTCAGGCGGTTGCTGGCCTCGGCCAGTTCGCCCTGGCTGAGGTCCTGAGCCGTGAAGATGACGCGGTTCTGCACGTCGCCGTCCGGCGAGACGAGGATGACGAGGACGCGGCGTTCGCCCAGGCGCAGGAACTCGATGTGATGAAAGACGCTGGGCTTCCTGGGTGAAGTGACTACCCCGACGAAGCTGGACAGGTTGGACAGCATCTGCGCCGCGCTGGCGATGACGCGCTGCGGCTGATCGGGCTGCAAGCGGGTCGTCTCCACGCCGATGAGGGCGGGTTGAGCCGTCAGCATCGTGTCGACGAAAAGGCGATAGCCACGCGGCGTCGGGATGCGACCGGCGCTGGTGTGCGGGCTGGCGATGAGGCCGAGTTCTTCCAGGTCGGCCATCACATTGCGGATGGTCGCCGCGCTGAGTTCCAGGCCCGAGGCCTTGGACAGCGTGCGCGAACCGACGGGCTGCCCGTCCGCGATATAGCGTTCGACCAGGGTTTTCAGCAGGGATTTGGAGCGCTCGTCGAGCATCTGTGCATTCTATGGACACCCCCTTTCCTCGATGGAGAGGCGATACCCCTGTGGTGTAATTTGCCGCATGGCCGAGCGCTTCAGACATGTCGCCATCGTGGGCAAGCATCAGGCGCCGGGCATCAGGCCGGTGCTGGAGGAAATTGCCCATTTTTTGTGCAGCCAAGGGCTCGACGTGTCGCTCGAAGCCGAGACGGCGCTCAACACCGGGCTGACCGACTACGACGCCCTCTCCCACGACGAACTCGGCAAGGCCTGCGACCTGGCCGTCGTCATCGGCGGCGACGGCACCATGCTGGGTTTCGCCCGCGAGATGGCGCGGTATGGCGTGCCGCTGCTGGGCATCAACCAGGGCCGGCTGGGCTTCATCACCGACATCCCCATCGAACGCTGGCGCGAATCGCTGGCGCCCGTGCTGGCCGGCGACTACGAGGTGGAATCGCGCGCGATGCTGGAAGGCGCCGTGCTGCGCGATGGCGAATCCATCTTCTCGGGCCTGGCGCTCAACGACGTTGTCGTCAGCCGCGGCGGCACGGCGGGCATGGTGGAGCTGAAGGTCTCGGTGGGCGATCAGTTCGTCGCCAACATGCGCGCCGACGGCCTCATCGTCGCCTCGCCCACCGGCTCCACGGCGTACGCGCTGTCGGCCGGCGGCCCCCTCATGCACCCCAGCATCGCCGGCTGGCTGCTGGTGCCGATTGCGCCGCACACGCTGTCCAACCGGCCCATCGTGCTGCCCGACCTGGGCGAGGTCAGCCTGGAAATCCTGGCCGGGCGCGACGCGTCGGTGAACTTTGACATGCAAAGCCTGGCCAGCCTGCTGCACGGCGACACCATCACCGTGCGGCGCAGCCAGCATCAGGTCCGCTTCCTGCACCCCAAGGGCTGGAGCTATTACGCGACGCTGCGTCGCAAACTCCGCTGGTACTTGTAGGCCAAATCCAAAACATGCTGCGGCACCTGTCCCTCAAAGACTTCGTCATCGTCCCGGTCCTCGAGCTTGATTTCGAGCCCGGCTTTGCCGTGCTGACCGGCGAGACCGGCGCGGGCAAGTCCATCCTCATCGACGCATTGCAGCTGGCCCTGGGCGGCCGGGGCGAGGCCGGCGTCGTGCGCGAGGGCGCGGCCAAGGCGGAGATCACGGCCGAGTTCGACACGCCGGCGCATCTGCGCGGCTGGCTGGATGACGCCGGCTTCGATGCCGACGACACGCTGCTGCTGCGCCGCGTCATCGACGCCGCCGGCAAGAGTCGCGCCTGGATCAACGGCGGCGCTGCCACACTGACGCAGTTGCGCGAGCTGGCCGACCATCTGCTCGACATCCACGGGCAGCATGCCTGGCAAGGCCTGACCCGCCCGGCCGCCGTGCGCGAGCTGCTGGACGGCTTTGCCGGCCTGGACACCGCGCCGCTGGCTCGCGCCTACGCCGCCTGGAAGCAGGCCGCCGAGTCACTGCAGAAGGCGCAGAGCCTGCAGGCCGACGCCCAGCGCGAACGCGAGCGCCTGGCCTGGCAGATCGGCGAGTTGGACAGCCTGGCGCCGGCCGAGGGCGAGTGGGACGAGCTGAACGCCGAGCACCAGCGCCTGTCCCACGGGCAGTCGTTGCTCGACGCGGCACGCTCGGCGCTGGACGCGCTGGACGACGCCGAACCCAGCGCCCAGTCCCTGGCCAGCGGCGCGCTGGACCAGTTGGAGCGCGTGCTCGACCACGACGCCCGCCTGCTGCCCGCCGTGCAGGCGCTGCGCGACGTGCAGGCCCAGCTGCAGGACGCCAGCCACACGTTGGCCGGCTATCTGCACAAGACCGACCTGGACCCCACCCGCCTGGGTGAGCTGGACGAGCGCGTCTCCGCCTGGATGACGCTGGCGCGCCGCTACCGCCGCCAGCCGCAGGAGCTGCCCGCGCTGCTCGCCCAGTGGCGCGACGAGCTGGCCGCGCTGAACGCCGCCAGCGATCCCGCCCAGCTGGAAGCCGCCCTGGCCAGCGCCCGCAAGGCCTTCGATGCCGAGGCCCAGGCCGCCAGCCGCGCCCGCAAAAAGGCCGCGCCCCAGCTCGCGTCGGCCGTCACCGCAGCGATGCAGCAGCTCGGCATGGCCGGCGGCCAGTTCGACGTCACGCTGCTGCCGGCTGCGGAGCCGCAGAGCTATGGCGCCGAGTCCGCCGAGTTTCTGGTCGCCGGCCACGCCGGCAGCACGCCGCGGCCGCTGGCCAAGGTGGCGTCGGGCGGCGAGCTGTCGCGCATCGCCTTGGCGATCTCGGTGACCGCCAGCCAGGCGAGCGATGGCAACGCACCGGGCACGCTGATCTTTGACGAGATCGACGTCGGCATCGGCGGCGCCGTGGCCGAGACCGTGGGCCGGCTGATGAAGCAGCTGGGCCGGGAACGCCAGGTTCTGGCCGTGACCCACCTGCCCCAGGTGGCCGCCTGCGCCGACCGTCATCTTGTCGTCGCCAAGAGCCTGCAGGATGGCGCCACCGCCAGCCGCGTCACGCCGGTGGCCGGCGAAGCCCGCGTCGCCGAGATCGCCCGCATGCTGGGCGGCGAGCGGCTGTCGTCCACCAGCCTCGCCCATGCGCAGGAGATGCTGGCGGCCTCCACCTCTGCAACCAAGGCAAAGAAGGCCAGATCATGAGCCTGGAACACGAGCTGCAAGGCGACGTCGTGCTGCTGACCGGCATGTCCGGCGGCGGCAAATCCGTCGCCATGCATGCGCTGGAGGACGCCGGCTATTTCTGCGTCGACAACCTGCCGGCCGAACTGCTGCTGGACTTCCTGAAGCTTGAGCAACAGCGCGGCGAGCGCCGTGTCGCCATCGCCGTGGACGTGCGCTCGGCGGGCTCGCTGCCGCTGATGCTGCCGCTGCTGAAGGAGTTGCGCGCCAGCGGCGTGCAGGTGCGCTCCATCTTCCTGGACGCCAGCGACGAGGCGCTGATGCGCCGCTTCTCCGAGACGCGCCGCCCTCACCCGCTGCGCCAGGGCCGCGACACCGGTTTCGGCTCGCTGGACGGTGCCGCCGAAGACAGCCACCGCCTGCTGCTCGACGCCATCCAGCTGGAGCGCGAACTGATGAGCGGCCTGAAGGCCGAGTCCACCGTCATCGACACCAGCCAGCTGCGCCCCGCCCAGCTGCGCGCCTGGCTGGGCGATCTTGTGGGTCCCAATGCCAGCACCAAACTGACCCTGGTGTTCGAGAGCTTTGCCTTCAAGCGCGGCGTGCCCAGCGACGCGGATTTCGTCTTCGACGTGCGCGTGCTGCCCAACCCTTACTACGACCGCGAGCTGCGGCCGCTGACGGGGCGCGACGCGCCGGTGGCGGCTTATCTGGCGGCCCAGCCCGAGGTGGGTTTGATGATGGGCCAGATCGCCGGCTTCCTGTCGCGCTGGCTACCCAACTTCGCGGCCGACCAGCGCAGCTACCTCACCATCGCCATCGGCTGCACGGGCGGCCAGCACCGCTCGGTCTATCTGGTGGAGATGCTGGCTCGGCAGTTCAGCCATCACGGCCACGTGCTCAAACGGCACCGTGAGTTGGACGCTCGCTGAGCCAAGCCGATTGGGGCTGAGGTCAGCCCCGATAGGCTGATGGAGGTTTCGTCCAATACGCCAGATTGGCCTCGATGTCAGCCGCCGCCTCGGGGTCCAGGTTGGGGTTGTTCAGGTGCAGCACACGGCGCTTGCGAAACGCGGCCCGCGCGACCGACGGCCCGTGGTGGCGCCACAGGTGCGCGTCAAAGCTGCCATCCGCCTTCATCTCCAGCAAGCCCTTTTCGACACGCGCCGCCAGCGCCGACTGGCTGGGCGCAAAGTAGTAATGGTAGGGATAGGGGTAGACCAGCAGCAGGTTGGGGTCGACCGCCAGCTGCGGCATCTGCACGCGGTGCGCCTCGAACTCGCCGAACACCTCGCCGACACCGCGCGGGAACAGGTCGAAACGGCCGGCAAGCAGCATGCGGAACAGGTTCTCGTAGCCGGACACGGTGTAGACCTTCAGGCCGCTGGCCTGAAAGACGTCGACGTCCGGCCAGGCCAGGCCCTGGCCGATGGTGAAGCGCCGCAACCCCTCCAGGTCGGTGACCTTGGCAAGGTCGGGCAGCCGCTGCTGGCTGACCAGGGACACGCGCATGCCCAGCAGGCCGCGCCGGGCATCGAAGAGCACGGGCTGCGCACGCGTCCTGCGCTGCGCGGACGGGGTCGCCCAGGTCACGTGCAGCAGGCCGCGGTCCGCGTTCAGCTCGGCGAACTGGCGCAACTCGGTCAGGTTGTCCTGCGAAGGCTCCAACCGGACGGCGCCATGGCTGGCCTCGGTGCGGCGCAGCACCGCATCCAGCAGATCGATCAAGTCCTGCGAGCGGGTGTCCAGATGCGACTGCGGCGCCGGATAACGCACCACGGTCGCTTCCGAGCTGTGGGCAGCCTGCACGGCGCGCGCAGAACCCCCACCCATGAGGCCGGCGAGGCCGAGTTGGAGACAGTGCCGGCGGCTGGCGATCATTCGGCTGAGTTTGGCATGGCCGGCCAGCCGGCCAGCGTCGCTATCTCACGGTCGCCGCCGCCAGCCGGGCCCTCTCAGAACGGGTCCAACGCGCTCGTGAAGTAGCCCGAGCCGTTCAGCGCGCCCCATGTATAGCCCTGCCAGCCGGGATAGGCCTGCGGCTCCCAATACAGCACGCCCAGGCCGTTGGAGCCCAGTGCGGTCAGGCGTGTCATCACGTCGGCGAGCATGGCCTTGGCGGCGCTGGCCTGCTGCCAGTCCATGCCCGTCTCGGCCACGATCACCGGCTTGCCGTAGCGCGACACCATGTCGGCCATGTTGGTGGACAGCTGTGCGTTGAGCGTGCTCCAGTTGCTGGATGTCGGGTAGTGCGACAGCCCGATCACGTCGTACTTGGCACCATTGGCCTTCATGCCGTCGAAGAACCAGCGGAACACCGTGTTGTTGTAGCCGTTGGCCAGGTGCAGGATGACCTTGGCGTTGGGGAACACCGACTTGGTGGCCGTGTAGCCGTTGTTGATCAGCGAGACGAGGCCGCTGAAGCTGGAACCCGAGGCCTGGCCCTGCGGCCACAGCATGCCGCTGTTGATCTCGTTGCCCACCTGCACGTAGTCCACGGTCACGCCGTTGCTCTTCATGTAGCTCAGGATGCCTTGCGTGTGCGAGTAGACATCGGCCTGCAGCTGCGTCAGCGTGTGGCTGGCCCAGGCGGCGGGCTTGGTCTGCTGGCCGGGGTCGGCCCAGGAGTCGCTGTAGTGGAAGGTCAGCATGACCTTCTGGCCCTGGGCCACGGCGCGCTTGGCCTTGTAGAGCGTGTCGGCGCCGTTGCACCAGCCGCCGCTGGGGTTCACCCAGACGCGCAGCCGGATGGTGTTCACGCCCAGGTTCTTCAGCAGCACGAAGGGGTCGGTCTTGGCGCCCGACGAGTTGTAGAAGCTGTAGCCGGCCGATTCTTCCTGGCTGACCCAGCTCACGTCCGCGCCCTTGACGAGGGCGGCCGCCGCTGGCCCCGCCGCCACCATCGCCAACGCAATGCCCGCGCACCAGCGGCGCAGGCTCCATCCATTCTTCGGCATCGTCATCTTTGTCTCCGGGTTGTGTTTTATGAAGGGATGCGAAGCCAGCTTAGGCGGCGAGGCCGCGCTACAAATATTCCTTGTTGCGCAGGCGGTATGGCTCTTTCGGATAGGGGTTTACCGAATTCAGAACAACAGTTCTAGACAACGAGTTCTAGAACTTCTATGCTGCACGCCATGAGCAAACCACCCCCTCCCGCCACCCGCCCGACGGCGGCCGAGCTGGACCTGCTGCAGGTGCTGTGGCGCCTCGGCCCGGCCGACGCCAAGGCCGTGCACGAGGCCTTGCTGCCCGAGCGCCCCGAGGCCACCTACGCCACCGTGCTGCGCCAGCTGCAGGTCATGCACGGCAAGGGCCTGCTGATGCGCGACGAAAGCCAGCGCCCCCAGCTCTACGCGCCCGTGCATGCGCAGGACAAGCTGCAGCAGTCCCTCGTCAGGGACTTCATCGCCAAGGCCTTTGCCGGCTCGGGCAAGGCGCTGGTGCTGGCGGCCTTGAAGAACCATGTCAGCGCGAAGGAGCGCGCGGAAATCCGCCAGCTGCTGGCCAAGAACGGAGAGCAGTCTTGAGCCTGGACCTAGCCATGAATGCCTGGGGCTGGGCCCTGGTGAACTTTGTCTGGCAGGGCGCCGTCATCGGCGCCGGCGCCGCGCTGCTGCTGGCCGTGCTGCGCGGCGCGTCGGCACGCTGGCGCTACGCCGTCTGCGCGGCCGGCCTGGGCCTGTGCCTGGCGCTGCCGCTGGCGCAATGCCTGGACCTCACGCCCGCCGACGTCGAGTTCACCACCGAGCTGCCGCCACTGGCAGCAGAGATGCCGGCCCTCGTCACCGCCTGGGCGCTGGGCACGTCCCTGATGCTGGGCCGCCTGGCGCTGGGCCTGGCCTGGGTGGGCCGTGCACGCAGGCGCAGCACGCCGGCACCGCTTGAGTGGCAGGCGCGGCTGGACGCCCTTGCTCGCCGTCTTGGCCTGAAGCACAAGGTGAGCCTGCGCCTGCTGCCCGAACTGCCCGGTCCCATCGCGCTGGGCGTGCTCAGGCCCTGCGTGCTGTTGCCCGCCGCCCTGCTGAGCCGCCTGCCGGTCGACCTGCTCGAAGCCTTGCTGGCCCACGAGCTGGCCCACGTGCGGCGCTGGGACTACGTCGCCAACCTGCTGCAAAGCGCGGTCGAGGCCCTGCTCTTCTTCCACCCGGTCGTCTGGTGGCTGTCGGCCCGCATGCGCGCCGAGCGCGAGTTGGTGGCGGACGAGGTGTCGGCCGAGCTGCTGGGCGACCGTCGCCGCCTGGCGCTCGCCCTGCATGCGCTGAGCGAATTGCCCGAGCTGGCGCCGCAGCCCACCCCTGCCATCGCCATGGCCGCACGCGGCGGCGACCTGCTGCGGCGCATCGAGCGCCTGCTGGCGCCCCGGCCCCAGGCCACCGGCTGGAAGCTGGCCCTGCCCGCGCTGCTGATCGCCGCGACCAGCTTCGTCGTGCAGGCCAAGGGCCGCGACGCGCCCGAACCGCCCGCACCCGCAAGCCCTGTCGCCGCCGCCAAGGAGGCACCACCGGCCCAGCAACTGCGCCTGCCAGTCAATGCCAAGCATGTCCTGGTCATCGACGACGAGACCGGCAAGGTGCTGATGTCCCGCGACGCCGATACCGTCGTGCCCATCGCCTCGCTGACCAAGCTGCTCACGGCCATGGTGGTGCTGGACGCGAAGCTGGACCCGAGCGAGAAGCTGCGCATCACCGATGACGATGTCGACACGCTCAAGCACAGCCGCTCGCGGGTGCGGGTGGGCACGCAGATGTCGCGCCAGTCGGCGCTGGAGATGGCCTTGATGGAGTCCGAGAACCGCGCGGCGGCGGCGCTGGCCCGCACCTTCCCTGGCGGCGATGCCGGCTTCGCGCGGGCCATGCAGGCCAAGATCCGCGCGCTCGGCCTGAGCCGCACCGCCATCACCGATCCCACCGGCCTGTCACCCGCCAACACGTCGACGGCCACCGAGATGGCTGCCATCACCGCCGCCGCCGCGCGTTACCGCGAGATCGAGCGCATCACCAGCGTCAAGAAGGCCAAGGTGCCGGTGGACGGCCGGCAACGCGAGATCCGCAACACCAACCGGCTCGTCGGCGCCAAGGGCTGGAACATCCGCGTCTCCAAGACCGGCTACACCGAGGAGGCCGGCCGCTGCCTGGCCATGCGCATGATGAACGGCACGCGCCCGATCACCGTCGTGCTGCTGGACGCCGATGGCTCGGCCAACCGGCTGCGTGATGCGGCGCTGATCCGCAAGTCGCTGGGCCGCAAGGTGCCCTGATGCAGCGACGCCACCTCATCGCCGCCAGCAGCGCGGCTTTTGCACTGCCGACACGCGCCCTCGATTTCGCCCAGCCACGCGCACCGGCCGCGATGCGCGTCAGCGTCGACCGCATCATCGACATCGCCGTCGGCATCCGCCCATTCCGCGCGCAAGGCCCACGCATCGAGGCCGAGCGGCTGTTCGGCAAGGCAGTCATTCACCACTACGGCCATGGCGGCAGTGGCTGGTCGCTGAGCTGGGGCTCGGCACAGCACGCCCTCACGCTGATCCAGGCCCAGGCCCGGCCGGGCGAGCGCATCGCCGTGATCGGGGCCGGCGCCATAGGCCTGACGACGGCGCGCACAGCCCAGCAAGCTGGCTTCAAGGTACGCCTCTACGCCAAGGACCGGCCGCCGCGCGTGTATTCCTCCGCCGCCACGGGCTTGTGGACACCGGACTCGCGCATCGTCACGAGCGAGCACGCCAGCCCGGCCTGGCAGGCCGGTTGGGAGGCCATGGCACGCGCCTCGTTCAAGGTGCACCAGAGCTATCTGGGCCTGCCCTCGGGGCCGGTGGAATGGCATGACGGCTACCTCGTATCCGACAACGGGTTCGACACGCCACTGCCGATCTACGCCGTCGAGCCCGACTACCCCGACCTCGCCGACCGCATCGCCGACCTGCGCCCGCGCGGCAAGGCGCTGGCCGCAGGCGAGCACCCGTTCCACAGCGCCCAGGCGCGCCGCTTCACGCAGCTGGTCTTCAACATCCCGGCCTACCAGCGCCTGCTGCTGGATGACTTCGCGCGCGATGGCGGCGAGCTGGTGCAGCGCGAGTTCCGCCAACCGCGTGAACTCGCCCGCCTGCCTGAGCGTGTCGTCGTCAACTGCACGGGCGACGGCGCGCGCACGCTGCTGGGCGACGCCAGCCTCACCCCCGTGCGCGGCCAGACGGCGCGGCTCATTCCCCAGCCCGAGGTGGACTACGCGGTGCTCTACCGTGGCCGTAACGTCGTCGCCCTGCCGCGCCGCGACGGCCTGCTCGTCGCCTCCATGGGCGAGCATGACTTCGGCAACGACGACCTCACGCCCGACCGCGCGCATTCCGAAGACGCCGTGCGGCGCCTGGCCGCGCTGTTCGCCTAAAAGGTCTCCCAGTCACCTTCGCCGGCACCGGGCGCTGGCGCGGCAGGCCTGGGCGCTGGGGCCGGTGCAGGCCGGGGCTGGGCGACCGGTCTCGCCGCGGCTGGCTTGACCGCCGGCTTGTGCATGACCGCCTTGGGAGCAGCGGGACGGGGCGCAGCCCTCGGCGCCGAACGCGACGCGGCTGCATGACCGGCCTCCACGCGGAAGGCCGCAACCGCCTCGTTCAGCTGCGTCGTCTGCATGCGCATGCTCTCGGCCGCTGCGGCTGTCTGCTCGACGAGGGCGGCGTTCTGCTGCGTGGCTTGGTCGAGCTGGTTCACCGCGGCGTTGATCTGGCCCACGCCCTCGCTCTGCTCGCGGCTTGACACGGTGATCTCGCCGACGAGGTCGGTCACCTTGCGCACTTCGGTCACCATCTGGGCAATGGTCTCGCGCGCGGCCAGTACCTGGGCACTGCCGCTCTCGACCTTGCCGACGCTGTCGCCGATGAGGCTCTTGATCTCCTTGGCCGCCTCGGCGCTGCGCTGCGCCAGCAGGCGAACCTCGCCGGCCACGACGGCAAAGCCCCGGCCCTGCTCGCCCGCACGGGCCGCCTCCACCGCCGCGTTCAATGCGAGGATGTTGGTCTGGAAGGCAATGCCGTCGATGGTGCCGATGATGTCGGCGATCTTGCGGCTGGAGGCCGAGATCGCGTCCATCGTCGTGACGACCTCGCCCACCGCCGTGCCGCCGGCCTGAGCCACCTCCGAGGCGCTGTTGGCGAGCTGATTGGCCTGGCGCGCGTTGTCGGCATTGGCCTTGATCTGCGCGGCCATCTGCTCGACCGACGCGGCCGTCTCTTCCAGGCTCGATGCCTGACTCTCGGTGCGGGCCGACAGGTCGGCATTGCCCTGGGCGATCTCGGCGGCCGCCACGTTGAGCTGCTCGCAACCCTGGCGCACGCCCGACACCATGCGCGCCAGGTTCTGTGTCATCTCGTCCAGCATGGACAGCAGCTGGCCCAGCTCGTCGCGCCCGCCGCCTTGCAGGCGCTGCGTCAGGTCGCCGCCGGCCACGGCCTTGACGGCCTCGGCCGCACGTTGCACCGGGCCGGTGATGGAGCGCGTGATCGTCAGGGCCGCCAGCACGCCGATGACCAGGGTCACGAACGAAGCGATGGCGAAGATCCACAGCACGCGACGGTAGGCGGCCTGGGCCGACGCGGTTGTCGCGGCTGCCAGCTTCTCGTTGTAGTCCCACCATTTGCTGACGTTCTCACGCAGCGACAGAAAGGCAGTGCGGGCGGCGCCAGAACTCATCTCGCGGGCCGCCGTGCCCTGGGTCGGGTCCGACGCGCTCTCGTCGGACGCCTTGAGCAACTTCTGCTGGCCTGCGAGGTAGGCTTCAACGCCCTGGCCCACCGTCTTCAGCAGCGCGCGGTCCTCATCGTCCGCCACCAGCAGCTCATAGTCCTTGAGGCGCTGGCGCAGGTCATCGCGGATCTTGGCGAGCTGAGCACCGAGCGCCTGCTTGCCCTTGTCGTCCTCGGTCAGGATGTGCTGCTGTTCCAACCGTCGCGCGTCGGCGACGCGGCCGTCGATCTGATGAATGACGCGCAGCGACGGAAGGATGTTCTCGGGGTAGTACTCCACGTACTGGTTGATGGAACGCGCCAGCAGCGCTCCCACGCCGGCCATCGCCAGCATCAATGCCAGCAGGACGGCGAAGGCAAGGCCGAGGCGGGCGCCGACGCGCAGGTTCTTCAGGAAGTCCATGCCTGTCCCCTCTTGTTGTGCAGGGGACTTTGCCTCTTTCAGCGTGGACAGGCAATGCGGGCGCCGGCCCGCCCGGTCAGCTTTCCGAAGGCTCGGATTCGCTCAGCAGCAGGGCCAGCAGCACGGCCGTGCCCAGCGGCATGAAGATGACGATGGCGACGAACCACGGCGCAAACGACCGCCCCGTGCGCCGCACCAACTGCATCATGAAGACGCAATGCATGGCACCTGCCACCAGCACGCCCAGGCCCATGACGGCGATCTTGGCGGCCGGTGGGTCGGGCTCGTTGGCGCCGCTGAGGAGCTGCCACAGGCAGATGCCCGCCACCAGCAGCGTGATGACCGCGTATTCGATGCCGCTCTTGATGTCACTTCGCATGTCAGCTTTCCTCGATCAGTTTCTTCAGCGGCGCTGGCAGCGCGTATTCCACGAGTTTCTCCCGGGCCACCCAGGTGCCGCCATCCGTCATGCCTGCGGTCACTCCGTGCACCTCGGCCCGCAGCGTGTGCAGTACCCAGTCGAAGTGGGTCAGCGCGTGCTGGATGCGCGGCAGCGTCGCCAGCTCGCCGCCGGGCAGGGCCGCGCGCGCACTGGCCTCGTCGTCGAACATGGGTAGCGTCCACAGCCCCGCCCACACCCCTGTGGCCGGTCGCTGGTGCAGCAAGACCTGGCCCCCGGGCTTCTCCACCCACAGCCACCAGTTCTCGCGCCGGCCGCGCTTGAGCTTGCGCGTCTTGACGGGGTAGCGCGTCGGGTCGCCCGCCTGCTGGCCACGGCACATGGGCTGCACTGGGCAGAGCAGGCAGTCGGGCGATCGGGTGCTGCAGACCGTCGCGCCCAGGTCCATCAGGCCCTGGGTGTAGCGGTCTACGTCCTGCTCGGGCAGCAGCTCGGTGGCGTGGCCCCACAGGCGCTTCTCCGCCGCGCTGCTGGCCAGATCGCCGTCGAAGGCCAGCACGCGGCCCAGCACGCGCTTGACGTTGCCGTCCAGGATGGCGACGCGCTCGCCGTAGCAGAAAGCTGCAATCGCCGCAGCCGTCGAGCGGCCTATGCCGGGCAGTGTCTGCAGGCCGGCGGCCGTGCGCGGGAACTCGCCGCCATGCAGCTCGGCCACGGCCTTGGCGCAGGCGTAAAGGTTGCGCGCACGGCTGTAATAGCCCAGGCCCGCCCATTGCGCCAGCACTTCGTCCAGCGTCGCGCTCGCCAGGTCCGTGACCTTGGGCCAGCGCGCCAGGAAGCGCTCGTAATAGCCCAGCACCGTCACCACCTGGGTCTGCTGGAGCATGACCTCGGACAGCCAGACGCGGTAAGGGTCGCGCGTGTTCTGCCAGGGCAGCGTGTGGCGGCCGTGACGGCGCTGCCAAGCGACGACGGTCTTGCCGAAGTCGGCGATCAACGCTTCTGGCATGAAGGGCAGAAAAAGGTTGAACGCGCGCCCTGCACGATGCGCCGGATGGCCGTGCCGCAGCGCCGGCAGGGCTCGCCCTCGCGGCCGTAGACCTGGGCCTGCATCTGGAAGCTGCCGGCCACGCCGTGCGCATCGCGGAAGTCGCGCAGCGTCGTGCCGCCGGCCTCCAGCGCCTGGCCCAGCACCGTGCGCACGGCAGAAGCCAGCTTGTCTGCGCGCGGGCGGCTCAGCTTGCCGGCGGGCAGGCGCGGGTCGATGCCGGCCATGAACAGCGACTCGCAGGCGTAGATATTGCCGGCGCCGACGACGATGTCGCCCGCCAGCAGCGCCTGCTTGATGGCCACGCGCCGGCCACTCAGCGCCGCGTGCAGATGCAGGCCGTCGAAGCGCTCGTCGAAGGGCTCCAGGCCCAGGCTGCCCAGCAGCGTTGCCACCGGCTCGGCATCCAGCGCCGCGCCCCAGACGACAGCGCCAAAGCGGCGCGGGTCGGTCAGGCGCAGCAGGCCGCGGTCGGTGTGCAGGTCGAAATGGTCATGCGCGCCGGGCGCCGGGGTCGTGTCCAGAAACGCCAGCGAGCCCGACATGCCCAGGTGCATCAGCAGCCCACCGCTGTTTTCCAGCGGAAGCCACAAATATTTACCCCTTCTTTGCACGCTGCCGACCAGGGCGCCAAGCAGGGTTTCGGGGTCCACGCCTATGGGCCAGCGCAGGGGTTTTCCCAGGCGCAGGCCGGTGACCCGGGCTCCGTGGATGGCGCCTGCAAAGCTGCGACGCGTGACTTCTACTTCGGGTAACTCGGGCATGAGACGGAAATCATAATCAGCGCCTTGCCCTTGGGGCCCTGGAGTACGAATGCTGTTCACGTTACGCCGCGTCGCCTGCGCCACCGCCCTGCTGCTGGGCTTGCACGCCCACGCGCAAGAAGGTCCCTCCACGCCGTTCACCAACTCGGCGATGGACGGGCAGCTGTTCCTTCAATTGCTGCAAGGTGAACTGCTGTTGAATGAGGAAGAGGAACTCGGCTTCCAGCTCTTGCTGGATGCCGCACGCCGTACTGGCGACGAACCTCTGTTCGAACGGGTGGTCCGCATCGCACTGAGCGCACGCGACGGTAGGCTGGCCTTGATGGCCGCTCGCGCTTGGGCCGAAACGGTGCCAGATTCGATGAAAGGGCATCTGACGGTTGTGCAGGTACTGGCGCTGCTAAACAAGCCTGCCGAAGTGCCGCTGCCTCTGGTGGCACTGTTGCGAGTGGCCCCTGCCGAACAGCGCCCCGGCCTCATCGCGGCCCTGCCTCGCCTGTTCCAGCGTGCTCCCGACTCCAAGGCGGTATGGAAAGCCCTTTCGCCGGTACTGAAGACACAGCCCGGCGCACTGCGCCCCGCTGCGCTCTACGCCGAGGCGAAGCTGGCCATCAATGCCGGCGAAAACGCGCGCGCGCTGGCAGCCACGCGCGAACTGGCCCGACTCATGCCCGACGGCGACGACGCGATGCAGCTCGCCGTCGAGCTGATGTCGGTCGAGCCGCAGGCCGAAGCCCTCATCACCGAACGCTTGGCGCAAAAGCCCGACCAGCATGCGTTGCGCCAGGCCTATGGCCGCGCGTTGATCAAGGCCCAGCGCCCTGCCGACGCCGCGCGCGAGTTCGGCCTGCTGACCGAGGCGACGCCTGACAACCCCGCCAACTGGCTGGCCCTGGGCGCCATCGAGCTGGAGCTCAAGCACCTGCCCGCCGCCGAGACTGCGCTGCGCGAGAGCCTCAAGCGCCTGGACACGCCGGCCGCCGGCACTGATGCCGAAATCAAGGCCCGCGCCGATGGCCGCCAGAGTGCCTGGCTGATGCTGTCCCGCGTGGCCGAGCAAAAGGGCGACCTGAAGGCCGCTGAAGCTGCGCTGTTGAAGGTCGATGGCAGTGGCATCGACGTGAAGTTCCGCCGCGCCAGCCTGCTGGCCCGGCAGGGCAAGCTGGCCGAGGGCCGCAAGCTGCTCAAGCCCGCCGCCGACGCCAGCGACGCCGATGCCCGCGCCGCCATGCTGGCCGAGGCCCAACTGCTGC
The DNA here is from genome assembly GCF_054177665.1 of Roseateles sp. P5_E8. Lineage (NCBI taxonomy): Bacteria > Pseudomonadati > Pseudomonadota > Betaproteobacteria > Burkholderiales > Sphaerotilaceae > Roseateles > Roseateles sp. P5_E8. The sequence continues at coordinate 119,406 of NZ_JBGCUM010000003.1, forward strand.
GCGAGCAGCGCGACTTTGCCGGCGCCGCCGCCGCGCTGAAGGTGGTCAGCGAGCGCTTCCCGGACGACACCGACCTCATCTACGAACAAGCCATGATGAGCGAGAAGCTCGGCCGCTTCGACGAGATGGAGGCCTTGTTGCGCAAGGTCATCGAGCTCAAGGCCGACCACCACCATGCCTACAACGCGCTGGGCTATTCCTTCGCCGATCGCAATGTGCGCCTGCCCGAGGCCAAGCAGCTCATCGAGAGCGCGCTCAAGATGGCGCCGGGCGAGTCCTTCATCGTCGACAGCCTGGGCTGGGTCGAGTTCCGCCTGGGCAACCTGCCCGAGGCCGCCAGGCTGCTGCGCCAGGCCTATGCCGGCCAGCCCGACGCCGAGATTGCTGCGCACCTCGGCGAAGTGCTGTGGGCCAGCGGCGCCCAGGACGAGGCGCGCAAGGTGCTCGCCGAGGCCGCCCAGCGCGACGCTGACAACGAGGCACTGCGTGAAACGATGGGCCGATTGAAGGTCAAGCCTTGAGGTTGCCCACTCTGCTCCTTGCCGTCGCCCTGACCGGCTGCGCGCAACTGCCCCGCGAACAGGCGCCCACCACGGAGGCCCGCCTGAGCGGCCGCATCAGCGTGACCGTGGCAGGCGACGTCCACAACCGCGGCACCGGCGGCGCGGCCAGCTTTGAGCTGTTCGGCGGCCCCGAGACCGGCCGGCTGGAGCTGACCTCGCCGCTCGGCACCCTGGTCGCCCGCGCCACCTGGCAGCCCGGCCTGGTCGCACTGCGGACGCCCGACGGCGAACGCCGCTTCGACGACCTCGATGCGCTGACCCGCGAGATGCTCGGCGAGACCGTGCCCGTGGCCGCGCTGTTCGACTGGCTCAAGGCCCGGCCCTGGCCCGCCGCGCCGCACCAGAAGACGGCGAGCGGCTTCGAGCAGCTCGGCTGGCGCATCGAGCCCAGGCTGCCCGCCCTCGTCGCCACGCGCCTGACCGCCCCGGTCGTCACGCTGCGCGCGAAGCTGGATGGGGGCGATGAAGGCACTCCATGATCTGGCTGCGCCGGCCAAGCTGAATCTCTTCCTGCACGTAGTCGGCAAGCGAGCTGACGGCTATCACCTGCTGCAATCCGTCTTTGTGCTCGTCGACTGGGCGGACACGCTGCACATCGAGCTGCGCGGCGATGGCCGGCTGGCCCGCCATGACGTGCTGGCCGGTGACTTGCCCGCCGACGACCTCTGCCTGCGCGCCGCGCGCCTGCTGCAGGCCGAGACCGGCTGCACGTTGGGCGCCGACATTCACCTCGAAAAGCGCCTGCCTGCCGGCGCCGGCATGGGCGGCGGCTCGTCCGATGCGGCGACCACGCTGCTGGCGCTGAACCGGCTGTGGGACCTGCGCCTGCCGCTGACGCGGCTGCTGGAACTGGGCTTGAAGCTCGGCGCCGACGTGCCCTTCTTCCTCGGCGGCGGCCCGGCCTTCGTCGAGGGCATAGGCGAAATCCTGCATCCGTTGACGCTGCCGGAGCAGCGGTTTGCCGTGCTCAAGGGCCCGGCCGGCCTGGCGACCAAGGACATCTTTTCAAGCCCTCTCTTGGCAAGGAGCGAAAACCTGGCTATAGTCGCGGGCTTTCCCGCCCTGGCTGGAACTGCAGAGAACTTAATCAACGGCTTCGGTCAAAACGACCTTCAGCCTGCGGCAGAAGCGATCAGCAGTGACGTCCGAGAGGCCCTTGCGCTGATGTCGAAGCAATTCGGCAACGCCCGGATGACGGGCTCAGGCGCTGCGGTTTTCTCAGTGCTTGGGGATGGAAAAGAAGGCAATGACGACCAGTCCCTGGCGACATTACTTCAGCGTCTTTCAAAAGAAGGGCCTGAAGGGTGGACCGGTCGAATCTGCCGCAGCTTGGCTCAACACCCGCTCGCGGGCTGGGCTGACTGAAAGGTTATAGGGTGCAGCAGCTCTGCTGTGTCCTGTGTAGGGGAGTCGCCAAGTTGGTAAAGGCACTGGATTTTGATTCCAGCATGCGAGGGTTCGAGTCCTTCCTCCCCTGCCAAATGTTTTCTGTATTTCGCTGAACCGGCTCTTTCTTCAGCGGGCCACTGACTCAAGGAAGCACAGTGCTGCTCAACACGGTTCTCTTCACCGGCAACGCGAACCCGGTCCTCTCCCAGGAAATCGCCACCCACCTCGGCCTCGAACTCGGCAAGGCGGTGGTCGGTCGTTTCTCGGATGGTGAGGTCGCCGTCGAGATCCAGCAGAACGTGCGTGCCCGTGACGTCTTCGTCATCCAGCCCACCTGCGCGCCGACGAACGAGAACCTGATGGAGCTGCTGATCATGGCGGACGCGCTCAAGCGTTCCAGCGCCCGTCGCATCACCGCGGTCATCCCCTACTACGGCTACGCCCGCCAGGACCGCCGCCCGCGCTCCACCCGCGTGCCCATCTCCGCCAAGGTCGTGGCCAACTGCCTCGAGACCGTGGGCGTCGAGCGTGTCCTGACGATGGACTTGCACGCCGACCAGATCCAGGGCTTCTTCGACATCCCGGTCGACAACATCTACGCGTCGCCCGTGCTGCTGTCGGACCTGAAGAGCCGCAACTACAGCAACCTCGTCGTCGTGAGCCCGGACGTCGGCGGTGTGGTTCGTGCCCGCGCACTGGCCAAGCAGCTCGGCTGCGACCTCGCCATCATCGACAAGCGCCGCCCGGCCGCCAACGTCTCCGAAGTGATGCACGTCATCGGCGACATCGACGGCCGCAACTGCGTCATCATGGACGACATGATCGACACGGCAGGCACGCTGGTGAAGGCGGCCGAGGTGCTGAAGGCGCGCGGCGCCAAGAGCGTGTTCGCCTACTGCACGCACCCCATCCTGTCGGGCCCGGCCATCGAGCGCATCGCCGGCTCGCAGCTGGACGAAGTCGTCATCACCAACACCATTCCGCTGACCGACGCGGCCAAGGCCTGCAAGAAGATCCGCCAGCTGTCGGTGGCCTTCCTGTTTGCCGAGACCATCCGCCGCATCTCTGACGGTGAGTCCGTCACAAGCCTCTTCTCGGAACAGAACAACAACTTCTGATCCGGAATCCGCCGCAGCCGCAAGGCTGCATTCCCAACGGCAACCTGGTCGCGGGTGCCGTTTCTCTTTTTGGAGAAAACCATGAAGTTCGTCGCTTTTGAGCGCAATCTGCAGGGGACCGGAGCGAGCCGCCGCCTGCGCGTGGCCGGCAAAGTGCCCGGTATTGTTTATGGCGCCGGTGAGCCCGCATTGATCGAACTCGATCACAACGCGCTCTATCACGCCCTCAAGAAGGAAGCCTTCCACAGCTCCCTGCTGGACATGGAGCTGAACGGCGCCGTGACCCAGGTCTTGCTGCGTGACTTCCAGGTGCACCCGTACAAGCCGCAAGTCCTGCACTGCGACTTCCAACGCGTGGACGCCACGACCAAGATCACCAAGAAGGTGCCGCTGCACTTCGTCGGCGAAGAGACCTCGGTGGCCGTCAAAACCGACCACTGCACGGTCAACCACGTCATCACCGAGCTGGAAATCGCCTGCCTGGCGCAGCAGTTGCCCGAGTTCATCGAGGTGGACCTGTCGGGCCTGACGCAAGGTCACTCGCTGCACGTCAACGACATCAAGCTGCCTGCCGGCGTCAAGATCGTCACGCACGGCAAGCCGAACCCGGTCGTCGCAACGCCGATCGCGCCGGCCGCTGAAGAAGTCATCGTCGTGGCCGCTCCGGTCGCTGACGACGGCAAGAAGAAGAAGAAGAAGTAATTTCTTCCCGGCAGACATGCCGATCGAAAGGGCCCTCGCGGGCCCTTTTTTTATTTCCGGCCCCTAGATAATCCCGCCCCATGATTCGCCTGATCGTCGGCCTCGGCAACCCGGGCCAAGAATATGAAGACACCCGGCATAACGCCGGCTTCTGGTGGGTCGACGGCCTTGCCCGCGGGCTCAAGGCCAGCCTGCTGCCCGACAAGGCCTATCACGGCCTCGTGGCCCGCGTGAACGGGGCGCCGGGCGCCAGTGGCCCGATCTGGCTGCTGCAGCCCATGACCTACATGAACCTCTCCGGCAAGTCGGTCGCGCCGCTGGCCCGCTTCTTCAAGATCGCGCCGGAGGAAATCCTCGCCGTCCACGATGAGCTGGACCTCTCCCCCGGTGAGATGAAGTTCAAGAAGGGCGGCGGCAATGGCGGCCACAACGGCCTGAAGGACATGCAGGCCCAGCTCGGCAGCGGCGACTTCTGGCGCCTGCGCTTAGGGATTGGCCACCCGGGCCACAAGGACGAGGTCGCCGGCTATGTGCTGCGCCGGCCGCCGCTGGCCGAGCGCCAGGCGGTGGAGGACTGCATCGAGAAGAGCTACGGCGCGGTCGAGCTGATGCTGCGCGGCGAGATGGACAAGGCACTCGCCAAAATTCACGCTAAACCGCCGCGGCCCAAGCCCCCCAAACCCGAGCCGCCGAAGGAAACTCCGGCCTCATGAAACCCCTGCTGCTGGCCCTCATCCTGTGCGCTGCGCTGCCTGCGCTCGCGCAGACGCAGGTCCGGCGCACCCAGGTCTACCGCTGCGGCCCCGACGGCCGCGACCTGCGCGATTCGCCCTGCCCCGGCGGCACGGCGGCCAACAGCGTGGACTACGACGAACCCAGCTCCGCAGACAGCCGTGCCGCGCGTGACCGCCATCTGGCGGACTCCAAACGCGCCGCCGCGCTGGCCTCGGCGCGGCGCGCCAGCGAGGCCGAGGGGCGCCACACGCGCGCCACGCACATCGGCTTGCAGCCGGCGGTGGCGCCCGCCCAGCCGGCGAGTTCGCCCCAGGTCACCTACCTGAAGCCACCCAAGACGGCGAAGCCGCACAAGCCCTCCACCAGCGCCAACAACGGCTCTCGATAGAATCCCCGCCGTTGGTGCTCGCGCCCGCCCTCACGGCGGCTGCAGTTCAACGGGAATCAGGAGGGTGGGTCACACCGTGACGAACCTAACCTGAGCTGTCCCCGCAACGGTAAGTGGACGGAGCCCCGCGCTCCTGCTCTCCATCACATGCCACTGGTGCGCAAGCACCGGGAAGGCGGAGAGCAGAGGGTGAGAGGGCGTCCGGCGTGCCCGAGAAGGCTTTCCAAGGCGCCCCAATCTAGGCGCAAAGTGCAGCCGTAGTGTCGACTACGGCAAGTCTTTGCAACGACGAGTGGGGTGGCTTGGGAAGTCAGAACGGGCATGTCGGGCGTCCTGTCACCCTCTATGTCCATCAGCCCGGATACCGGCCAACGACGGGGCTTTCGCGCAATCAGCGGAGGCCGTTTTCAGCTTTGCTGCGGAGGTCAGCGAGGCTGAGTGATTCGTTTGCGTTCCTCTTCCATGTCCCCATCATTCATCGCGGCCCGTCGGCCGCTGCTGGCCCTTTCCGTGCTGGCCCTGGCTGCGTCCGCCCACGCCCAGACTCAGAACAAGCTCGACACCGTCGTCACCACCGCCACGCGCACGCCGCAGAAGCTGTCCGAGGTGCTGGCCGACCTGACCGTCATCACCCGCGCCGACATCGAGCGCCAGGCCGCCGCGAGCCTGGCCGACCTGCTGCGCAACAACGGCTGCGCCGAGGTGACGCGCACCGGCGGCGCCGCATCGACGACATCGGTGTTCCTGCGCGGTGCCGACAACCGCCACACGCTGGTGCTGATCGACGGCGTCAAGGTCGACTCCCAGTCCACCGGCGGCGCCAGCTGGCAAGGCCTGCCGCTGTCGCAGATCGAGCGCGTCGAGGTGCTCAAGGGCCCGGCCAGCGCCATCTACGGCTCCGATGCCGTGGGCGGCGTGGTGCAGATCTTCACGCGCAAGGGCGGCAGCCGCACGAGCGCGGACTTCGGCGTCGCGGCCGGCAACCTGGGCCTCTACAAGGCCGACGCCGGCATCTTCGGCGCCGCAGGCATCTTCGACTACGCGCTGACGGCCGCCATCGAAGGCACCGACGGCTTCAACGCGACCGTGGACTACCCCGGCTCCTTCAGCTACGTGCCGGACCGCGACGGCCACCGCAAGCGCCAGGCCATGCTGCGCGTGGGCGCACAACTCAGCGCCGCGCACCGCGCCGAAGCGCTGGTCATGCGCACCTACACGGTCGGCCAGTACGACGGCTCCAAGTCCCGCCCGCTGGTGGACGACCTGACCAAGCAGGACGCCGACGTGGCCCGCCTGGCCTGGACGGCGCAGTGGACGCCCGAGCTGCAGACGCAGCTGAGCTTCGGCGAATCGCGCGACCGCTACGAGACCACGCCCTCGCCCTACCTGACCGACACGCGCGTGCGCAACGTCGCGCTGACCGGCTTCTACAAGCTGGCCGCCGGGCAGCAGCTCAACTTCACGGCCGAGCGCATCGAGGACAAGCTGGAGAACAGCGGCCTGGTGACGGCCGGCGTCGGCACCCGCCACCGCAACGGCGCGGGCCTGGGCTACATGCTGTCGGCCGGCGCCTTCGACCTGCAGGCCCATGCCCGCCATGACCGCGACAGCCAGTTCGGCGACGTCAACACGGGCACGCTGCTGGCGGGCTTTGCGGTGGCACCGGGCCTGCGCGTGGTGGGTTCCATCGGCAACGCCTTCCGCGCGCCGACGATCTACCAGCAGGGCACGGTCTACGGCCCCGACCTCAGCAAGCCCGGCGTCACGCCGCTGGATGCCGAGCGTGGCCGCAACATGGAAACCGGCCTGAAGTGGGCCAGCGGCGATCACGAGTTGTCGGTCACGGCCTACCGCAACCGCATCAGCAACCTGATCATCTTTGGCGCGGCGGGCAGCTGCAACAGCAGCTTCGGCTGCTACCAGAACGTGGCCAAGGCTCGCCTGCAGGGCGTCAGCCTGGCCGGTGCCACGCGGGTTGCCAACGTGAACCTGCGCGGCACGCTGGACGTGCAGAAGCACACGGACGCTGCCAACGGCCTGCTGCTGGCTCGCCGCGCCAAGCGCCTGGCCACGGTCAACGCCGACACGGCGCTGGGCGCATGGATCCTGGGCGCCGGCGTGACGGCCTCGGGCGCGCGTTTCGACAACGCGACCAACACGCGCAAGCTCGGCGGCTATGCGCTGCTGAACCTGAACGCGCAGGTCGCCGTCAGCCGTGAGGTGAAGCTGCAGCTCAACCTGGACAACGCCTTCAGCCGCAAGTACCAGACGGCCTACGGCTACGCCTCTGCACCGATGACGGTGCAGGCCTCGCTGCGCTGGACGCCGCAGTTCTGAGTTGAAGATTGAAGAAGCCATGAGCGCACACCAACTCATCGTCGGCGGCCAGCGCAGCGGCAAGTCGCGTCAGGCCGAACGGCTGGCACTGCGCTGGCAGGCCGGTGGCGGGCGGGTCACCGTCGTCGCCACCGCGCTGGCGGCCGATGAAGAGATGCGTGCGCGCATCGCCCACCACCGCGCTTCACGACCAGCGGGCTTCGACACCCTCGAAGCCTCGCTGGGCTTGAGCGCGGCACTGCAACAGGCCGACGACGCGGGCACGCTCGTCATCGTCGACTGCCTGACGCTGTGGCTCACCAACTGGCTGATGCCGATGAGCGACGCGCCCGACACGACCGGCTGGCAGGCCGAGCGAGCCACGCTGCTCGACCTGCTGCCACGGCTGGCCTCGCCGGTTGTCTTCGTCTCGAACGAGGTTGGCTGGGGCGTGTCCCCGCTGGGCCGCGAGGTGCGCGACTATGTCGACGAACTCGGCCGGCTGAACCAGGACATCGCGCGCCTGTGCGGCCAGCTGACACTGATGGTGGCGGGCCAGGCCTGGACCCGCCCTGTGGAGGATTCAAACAATGCTTGAACGTCTGTTGCTGGCGCTGCTGCTCGCCTGCGCGCTGCCTGCCAGCGCCGTCGAAATCAAGGACGACCTCGGCCACACCACGGTCATCACGGCCGCACCGCAGCGCATCGTCAGCCTGCTGCCCTCGCTGACCGAGACGGTCTGCGAACTGGGCGCTTGCGCCAGACTGGTGGGCGTCGACCGCTACTCCAACTTCCCCGCCCAGGTGAACGCGCTGCCCAAGCTCGGCGGCATGGAGGACACCAATGTCGAGATGGTCGCGGCGCTGAAGCCCGACGTGGTGCTGGTGGCCGTGTCCTCGCGCGTGGCCGAGCGGCTGCGCGCTCTGGGCCTGAAGGTCATCGCGCTGGAGCCGCGCTCTTACCGCGACGTGCAGCGCGTGCTGGGCACCGTGGGCCAGGTGCTGGGCGTGCCGGATGCCCAGCGCGTCTGGCGCCACATCGAGGCCGGCGTGGCGGCGGCGGCCAGCAGCGTGCCGGCGGCGGCGCGCGGCGTGCGGGTCTATTACGAAGTGGCCAGCGGCATCTGGGCGGCCGGCACCGTCTCCTTCATGGGCGAAACGCTGACCCGCCTGGGCGCCGGCAACATCATCCCGCCCGAGCTCGGCCCCTTTCCCAAGATCAACCCCGAGTTCGTCGTCAAGGCCAACCCGGCGCTCATCATGATCGGCCAGCGCGGCTCCGAGGGCCTGGCGCAACGCCCGGGCTGGGACCGCATCGACGCCATCAAGCGCGGCCGTGTCTGCATCTTCAAGGCCGAGGAGGGCGACATCCTGTCCCGCCCCGGCCCACGCATGGCCGAGGCCGCGCAGATCATGGCCCGGTGCCTGCGCGAGAAGGCGGCGTCGTGACGAACAAGCGCCCCGCGCTGCTGCTGGTGTTGCTGCTCGCCGTAGGCGCTGCCGGCGTGCTGGCGGGTGTGCTGACCGGCAGCACCGGCTGGGCCGACCTGCAGGACGGCAGCATGAGCGTCATCCTGTGGGAGATCCGCCTGCCGCGCTCGCTGGGCGCCTGGCTGGCGGGCGCGCTGCTGGGCATGGCGGGCGCGATGGCGCAGGGCCTGTTCCGCAACCCGCTGGCCGACCCCTATCTGCTGGGCAGCGCCTCGGGCGCCGGCCTGGCCGTGGCCATCGCGCTGGCGCTGACGGGTGTGTCGCCACAGACCTCCTCGCTGCTGGCCCATGTCGGCCTGACCGGCATCGCCTTCATCGGCACGCTGGTGGGCGTGGGGCTGACGCTGGTGCTCGCGCGCGGCGTGGAGCAGACGCTGCGGCTGCTGCTGGCCGGCGTCGTCGTCGGCGTGGTGCTGAACGCGCTGACCGGCCTGGCCACCCTGTGGGCGCCGGACATCCTGCGTGCCATGCAGGCCTTCCTGCTCGGCAACACCGGCCTGCTGGGCTGGAGCAGCGTCACGGTGATGGCGGCCTGCGGCGCGGCGGCACTGGTCGTCGGCCTGCTGGCCAGCCCGGCGCTGGACGCGCTGACGCTGGGCGAAGCCACCGCCGCGTCGCTGGGCATCCGCATGGGTCTGATGCGGCTGCTGCTGATCTGCGCCTTCGCGCTGGCCACCGGGGCGGCGGTCGCCCAGACGGGCATCGTTGCCTTTGTCGGCCTGGTCGCGCCCCACCTCGTGCGCGCGCTGTGCCCGATGCTGCATGGCCGTTTGATCGTCATGTCCGCAGCTGCTGGCGGCGCGCTGCTGCTGGCGGCGGACGTGCTGGCGCGCGGGCTGATCCGGCCGCAGGAATTGCCTGTCGGCCTGGTGACGGCGCTGCTGGGTGGTGTCTACCTGCTGGTGCTCATGCATCGCCGTGGAGCACCCAGGCGATGAGCGCACTGCAAGCTCAGATCCAGCGCGTGCGCATCGACGGCCGCGACCTCATCAGCAACATAGCCCTGCACATTCCGCAAGGCCGCTGGACGGCCATCGTCGGCCCAAACGGTGCCGGCAAGTCCACGCTGCTGCGCGCCGTGGCCGGCCTGCAGCGCTGCGACGGCAGCGTTCAGCTGGCGGGCAAACCGCTGCAAGACTGGTCCAGCCGCGAGCGCGCCCGCCATCTCGCCTGGATGGGCCAGCAGGAGACCGGTGCCGACGACCTGATGGCGCTGGACGTCGTCATGCTCGGCCGCCTGCCGCACCGCCCCTGGCTGGCCCCGCCCACCGCCGCCGACCACGCCGCCGTGCACGCCGCCATGCAGTCCACGCAGAGCTGGGCCTGGCGCGAGCGGCGCCTGGGCTCGCTGTCGGGCGGCGAACGCCAACGCGTGCTGCTGGCGCGCGCGCTGGCGGTCGACGCGCCGCTGACGCTGATGGACGAGCCCCTCGCCCACCTCGACCCGCCCCATCAGGCCGAGTGGATGGCCCTGGTGCGCGCCCGCGTGGCGGCCGGGCACAGCGTCGTTAGCGTGCTGCACGAGCTGCACCTCGCGCTGCAGGCCGACCACCTCGTGCTGATGGCCGATGGCCGCATCGTGCACACCGGCTCGCCGGCCGACACGGCCACGCACGACGCACTCAGGCGCGTCTTCGGCCCCAGCCTGCACATCGCGCAGATCGAGGGGCGCTGGGTGGCCCTGCCTTTATGAGCTCCTGCCCCGCCCTCTTCATCAGTGCGCCCGCCTCCGGCGCGGGCAAGACGAGCATCACGGCTGCCATCGCGCGTTCACACGCCCGGCGCGGCCGGCGCGTGCGCGTCTTCAAGACCGGGCCGGACTTCCTCGACCCGGGCATCCTGGCCCTGGCCAGCGGCGCGCCGGTCTACCAACTCGACCTCTTCATGGGCGGCTTCGCGCATTGCCAGTCGCTGCTGGCGCGCGCGGCGGCCGACGCCGACCTCATCCTCGTCGAGGGCGTCATGGGGCTGTTCGACGGCAACCCCAGCAGCGCCGACCTGGCTGCGGCCTTCGGACTGCCGGTGGTCTGCGTCGTCGACGCCTCGGCCATGGCCCAGACCTTCGCGGCGTTGGCCACGGGGCTGCAGCGCTTCCGGACCGATGTGCACCACGGCGGCGTCATCGCCAACCGCGTGGGCGGCCCGGCGCACGGCCGCATGCTCATCGAGGGCTTGCCCGCGGACCTGCCGCTGATCGCCGCCCTGCCGCGTGATGCCAGCTTGAGCCTGCCGGAGCGCCATCTGGGCCTGGTGCAGGCCCAGGAGCAGCCGGGGCTGGATGCACAGCTCGATGCCTGGGCCGATGCCTGGGATGCGTCGCTGCGGCCGGGCCTGGCGTTTTGCGCGGTCGATTTCAGGCACGAGCCGGAGCCCCCGCCGCCGCCGCTGCTGCAAGGCCGGCGCATCGCCATCGCGCGCGACGCGGCCTTCGGCTTCATCTACCCGGCCAATGTCGACCTGCTGCGCGCGCTGGGCGCCGAGCTGGTGTTCTTCTCGCCGGTGGCCGGCGAGCGCCTGCCTCGCTGCGACGCACTGTGGCTGCCGGGCGGCTACCCCGAACTGCATGCCCCGGCGCTGAAAGCCAACGCCGCGCTGGTCGACGATCTGCATGCCCATGTCGCACAGGGGCGCCCGCTGCTGGCCGAATGTGGCGGCATGCTGTCCCTGCTGGACGAACTGACCGACGCCGGCGGCCTGGCGCACGGCATGGCCGGCCTCATGCCTGGCAAGGCCCGCCTGCAACAGCGCGTGGCGGCCCTCGGTCTGCAGGCCATCGACTGGCCCGAAGGCCCGTTGCGCGGCCACAGCTATCACTACTCGACGCTCGAAACGCCGCTCGCGCCCGTCGCCCACGCCAGCAACCCCAATGGCGGCAAGACGGCCGAGGCGCTCTACCAGCGGGGCTCACTGCGCGCGAGCTACGTGCACCACTACTTCCCGTCCAACCCCGAGGCGATTGCCGCCTTCTTTGGAAGCTGACATGGAAATCGAACAACCGCCGGTCAACCGCGAGCGAGTCATCCCGACCGCCGAGCGCCGCGGCCTCGTGCTCGTGCACACCGGCGACGGCAAGGGCAAGAGCACGGCCGCCTTCGGCCTGGCGCTGCGTGCGCATGGGCGCGGCAAGCCGGTGCTGATCTACCAGTTCATGAAGGTGCCTAGCGCCCGCTTCGGCGAGCACCGCGTCTTCGAGCAGCTGGGCGTGCCCATCATCGGCCTGGGCGATGGCTTCTCGTGGAAGAGCAAGGACCTGGAGCACTCCGCCGAGCTGGCTCGCGAGGGCTGGGCACGCGCCGACGCGACAATCCGCAGCGGCGACCATTTCCTCGTTGTGCTGGACGAGATCATGTATCCGCTGCGCTATGGCTGGGTGGCCCTGGAGCCGGTGCTGGCATGCCTGCGTGAGCGGCCGGCGCATGTGCATGTCGTGCTGACGGGTCGGGGCGCGCCGGCCGAGCTGATCGAGCTGGCGGACACGGTGACGGAGATGACGCTGGTGAAGCATCACTACAAGGCCGGCGTGCCGGCGCAGCGGGGCATCGAGGATTGAGCGCCCTCGTCATCTGCATCACCTGCGCCGACGGCCAGGGGCAGGCGCTGCTGGAAGCCGTCGAGAACGAGGCCCTGGCGCGCGACTGGCCTCTGCCCATTCGCGGCCAGGCCTGCATGGCGGCCTGCAAGCAAAGCTGCACGGCGGCGCTTCAGGGCGCGGGCAAACACAGCTACCTGTTCGGGCAACTGGCACCGGATGCAGCCAGCGTCGACGCACTGCTGGACGTGGCCACCCAGCATGCCGAGCCCGGTGACGGCCTGCTGGCCTGGAGCCGCCGGCCCGCCTGCCTCAAGACCGGCCTGCTGGCCCGGCTGCCACCGCTGTGATGAGCTTTGCGTCCCCTGTGCTGGCTGTTGTGATCTTTGGTGCGACGACGTCATCGGCCAGGCCCAGCCGGGATTTCGCCCCGGCAGGCGACCTACTTTTTGCGCCGCCAAAAAGTAGGCAAAAAGCTCTCCCCTGCGAAACCGCCCCTGTCGGGGTGCCCTGCGTGCCATGCCGCTTGCATGCGGCATGGCGTTCGTCAGGCGTCGCACAGCACGCAGGTGCTGTGCTCGGTCCTGCCTCACTGCATCGAAACCCGGGGCCAAACCCAACTCACTTCGCTACGCTGCGTTCAAACAAAGGGGTGCGAAGTCAGAGCTTGAGGCTCGCTGCGCTCGCGCCCCGGGCTTCTGCGCTTCTCGGCGGTTTAGAAGGGGAGGTTCCCAAACAGCCAACAGCCAAGCCCGAAAACCGGGCGGTGGATGTATTTCTGTATGCGCCCTTTAGCCTCGCCGAGGAACGGAAAGGCTTGAGGCCGTGCGCGAAGCGCACTTCAAGAACTGACTCCGCACGGTTGTCTGAGCAGAGCGTAGCGGCGCGAGTTCCGGGCGGGGCCTCAAGGCTTGAGTACCGCAGGGCACCCGAAGCGCAGCGAAGGGCGGGGCGGTCGGGGGGAGCTCTTTGGTTACTTTCTGGCGGACCAGAAAGTGACTCGCCCGCCGGGGCGAACTCCCGGCACGGCACTCGGCAGAAAGCAAGCGCAACGAAGGCGCCGCCATGCTGATGGCCCTCCTGCTCCCCCTGGCCATGCTCATCGCCCTGCTCATCGACCGAGCCTTCGGCGAGCCCCCAACCTGGGCGCATCCGGTCGTCGGCATGGGCCGCTACCTCAGCCTGTTAAAGCTCACCCAACTGCCCCCGGCATTGAGCTTCATCGCCGGCGCCCTCGCCTGGCTCATCGGCGCTGCGGCAGTCGGCTTCATCGCGCTGTGGCTGTCCGGCTGGGCACTGCTGGCACTCCAGCCCTCAACGTCGCTGCTGCGGCTGCTGGCAACAGCCCTGCTGCTCGGCCTGCTTCTCAAGCCCCTGCTCGCCTGGCGCATGCTGGCCGACGAAGCCATGGCCGTGGAGACGGCCTTGAACGAATCGCTGGCCGCCGGCCGCGCAAGGCTCTCGCGGCTCGTCAGCCGCGACACCTCGGCGCTGACCGAGACCGAAGTGCGCGAAGCCGCCATCGAGACACTGGCCGAGAACCTGAACGACTCGGTCATCGCGCCGCTGTTCTGGTTCGCGCTGCTGGGCCTGCCGGGCGCAGCGATCTACCGCTTTGCGAACACGGCCGATGCGATGTGGGGCTACCGGGACGAGCGCGAGTGGAGCGGCAAATGGGCGGCGCGGGCGGATGACGTGCTGTCCTGGCTGCCTGCGCGGCTGACGGCGCTGATGCTGCTGCCGCCGTCGCTGCTGACCGTGGCACGCGAGGCCCGCCGCACGCCGTCGCCCAACAGCGGCTGGCCCATGGCCGCGATGGCGCTGCGGCTGGGCGTGCGTTTGAGCAAACCTGGTGTCTACTCGCTGCACGCCAGCGGGCAACCTGCGGCGGCTGGCGCGCTGCAGGCGGCGTGCACGGTGGCCCGACATGCCGTCGTGGCCGGCACCGTGTTGATCGCCGCGCTGGCCTGGGTGCTGAGGATGGCGCCATGAACTATTTGCAAGCCGAACACGGCGGCCCCGACGGCGGCCCGACGGCCGCGCACGACTTCTCGACCAACGCCAGCCCGCTAGGCCCGCCGCCGGCGCTGATGAACGCCGTGCAGCAGGCCGACCGCCAGGCCTACCCCGACCCGCAGTACGGCGCGCTGCGCCGGCGCCTGGGCGAGGCCCACGCGAGCGATCACGAACTGCTGCTGCCCACGGCCGGCGGCGCCGAGGGCATTCGCCGCCTCACGCTGGCCGCGCTGCTGGCCGGCCATCGCGAGGTCTGGGTGCCGCAGCCGGGCTTTGGCGACTACGCCGCTGCGGCCCAGGCACTCGGGCTGGCCGTGAGGCCCTATGCCGACCCGGCCGACATCCGCCCCGAGGCGCCAGCGCTGATCTGGATCTGCGAACCCTGCAACCCGACCGGCGCGAGCGTGGCGGCCTGGCCCGAGCTCGGCGACCACCTCGTGGTGGTGGACCGCGCCTACGAGCCGCTGCGCCTGCTGGGCGGCGTGCCCGCGCTGCCGCCCCGGGCCTGGCAGCTGTTCTGCCCCAACAAGGCCCTCGGCCTGACCGGCGTGCGCGCCGGCTATCTCATCGCCCCGGCGGCCGACGCCGTCTGGACGCATGCGCAAGCCCTGGCACCCAGCTGGGTGCTGTCGGCCGAAGGCGTGGCTCTGCTGTCGCACTGGCACGACGACGCGACCGCCGCCTGGCTGGCCGACGCCCGCGCCCAGCTGCGCGAATGGACGGCCCAACAGCGCGCAATGCTGGCCGCGCTGGACTGGCAGCAGCGGCCCAGCTGCACCAACTTCTGGCTGGCCCGCCCGCCGCGACATGACATAGACACGCGGCTGCACGAGTGGGGCATTCGCCTGCGCGACGCCGCCTCGTTCGGCCTGCCCGGCTGGGTGCGCGTGTCCGCCCAGCCACCGGGCGCGCAGCAGGCGCTGCAGCTGGCCCTGCTTGAAATCGAAAGCGAGGACGCATGAGCCATCAAGGCAAGGCCGTCATGGTGCTGGGCACCACCAGCGGCGCCGGCAAGAGCTGGCTGGCCACGGCGCTGTGCCGCTGGTATGCCCGCCAGGGGCTCAAGGTCGCGCCGTTCAAGGCGCAGAACATGAGCAACAACGCGCGCGTGGTGCCAGGTCTGAATGGCGGCATGGGCGAGATCGGCAGCGCCCAGTACTTCCAGGCCCTGGCCGCACGCCGCGTGCCCGAGGTGCGCATGAACCCCGTGCTGCTCAAGCCCGAGGCCGACACGCAGAGCCAGGTCGTCGTGCTGGGCGAAGTGGACGCCGCCCTGTCCCGCATGCCCTGGCGCGAGCGCAGCGCGCTGCTCAAGCCGCGTGCGCGCGCAGCGCTGCTGGAGCTGATGGGCGAGAACGACGTCGTCGTCATCGAGGGCGCTGGCTCGCCGGCCGAGATCAACCTCGCACCCAGCGACTACGTGAACCTGGGTACCGCACGCGACGCCAACGCCGCCTGCCTGCTCGTCACCGACATCGACCGCGGCGGCGCCTTCGCCCACCTCTACGGCACGCATCAACTGATGCCGGCCGACGTGCGTGCTCAGGTCAAGGGCTTCGTGCTGAACCGCTTTCGCGGCGACGCCGGCTTGCTGGCGCCCGGCCCCGAGCAATTGCAGGCGCTGACCGGCGTGCCCACCATCGCCACGCTGCCAATGTGGCGCGGCCACGGCCTGCCGGAAGAGGACGGTGTGTTTGACAGCGCCGCCACCGGCGAGGGCCTGCACATCGCCGTCGTCGCCTACCCGCGCCTGTCCAACCTGGACGAGTTCCAGCCGCTGCGCCAGCTGCCTGGTGTGCGCCTGTCGTGGGCACGCGAGCCCAGAGATCTAGCCGGCGCGGACTGGATCATCCTGCCCGGCAGCAAGTCCACCGCCGCCGACCTGGCCTGGCTGCGCGCGCAGAAGCTCGATCTGGCCATCAACAGCCACCGCGGCCGCGTGCTGGGCATCTGCGGCGGGCTGCAGATGTTGGGCGAGGCGCTGATCGACACGCATGGCGTGGATGGCAACGCGCCCGGCCTGGGCCTGCTGCCGCTGGTGACCGTCTTCGAGACCGAGAAGCTGCTGCGCAGCACCGCCCTGCACTTCGGCGCGACGGACGGACCCTGGGGCGCGCTGGCCGGCGTGCAGGCCGAGGGCTACGAGATCCGCCACGGCCGCACTCAGCCCCACCCGGGCCTGCCACCGCCTCAGGTGGCGCTGCGCAACGCGGCGGGCGAGGCCATCGGCTGGCAGGCCGGACGTGTGCTGGGCGTCTACGCCCACGGCCTGTTCGAGCAGCCGGCCGTGCTGCAGGCGCTGTTCGGCCAGACGGGTCGGCCGCTGGACGCCGTGTTCGACGGCCTCGCGGACTTCATTGACCTGCACTTCCAGCCGGGCAGACTAGCGGGCCTGATTGCCTGAGAACACAAGCCCATGCGCCGCCTGCTTGCCACCGCCCTGATCGCAATTCCTTTTGCCGCCCAGGCCTGGGGCCCGGACGGCCACCAGACCGTGGCGACCATCGCCGCCGGCCTGATCAAGGGCACACCCACCGAGGCCCGTGTGGCGGCGCTGCTGGGCGACATCCCGCTGCCGCTGGCCTCGATTTGGGCCGACTGCGTGAAGGGCATCTCGCCGAAGGACGGCTACACCTACCCGGCGCCCGGCAAATACGCCGAGTGCGCGCCTCTGGAAACGCCGGCCCGCATCGCCGAGATGGCCGACTACGTGAAGCGCAACGACAAGCAGTGCCGCATCGGCATGGACGAGGACAGCTGCCACCGCCAGACGCACTACGCCGACATCGCCTTGCAGCGCAGCCGCTATCTGCTGGGCTTCGCCGGCACGCGCAGCGACGACGTGACGGGCGCGCTGCGCCAGGCCATCCTCGTGCTGCAGGGCAAGCCGGCGCCTGGCCAGCCGCAGTTCAGGAGCCGGCGCGAGGCCCTGCTGGTGCTGACCCACCTGGTGGGCGACCTGCACCAGCCCTTGCACGTGGGCGCGGTCTATCTCAACGCACAGGGCCAGCGCGTGGACCCAGACAAGACCGGGCTGGACGAGCACAGCTTCACCGTCGGCGGCAACAGCCTCTGGGTGGTGACCCCGCCGACCGGCCCCGCCGCGGCAGGCTCGGGCCCGCTGAAGCTGCACACGCTGTGGGACAGCGTGCCCGACAAGCTCAAGCCCTCACGCGTCAACGCCGCCTGGCTGGCCGAGGCGCGCAAGGTCCACATGAACCCGGGCGACCCGGCCGACTGGCCGGCCCGCTGGGCCACACAGTCGCTGGAGCAGGCGGGGCTGGCGTTCCAGGGCCTGAAGTTCTCGGCCAGGCAGGGGTCGCACTGGGCGGTGAGCCTGCCGAGTGGCTACAGCGCAAGGGCGGATGCGATCAAGCGACAGCAGTTAACGGCGGCGGGGGCGGGGCTAGCGTTTGTGTTGAGAACTGTGTTGCCGAACTAGGAGCCTGTCGAGCTCTCGCCAGCTCATTGCTCGTCCTCCTCTCGCAAAGGCGAGTGCGACCAGGAGAAGAACTCCAGCAGCGCGGCAGCGTCGGCATCGAACTCCTGCCGGTAGTGATGCTGATGGGCAAAGGAAATTCCCGCATCGCCTTCACTGAAGCCAAGCGCATCCAGCTCCGCCGAGAACTTGTCGAGCGGGCCATAGGCAAAGAGTTGGTTATGACGATCCCAGACGACGGTGGCAGCTTCGGTCGCCGAGTGCGCCCAGACGTCAAACCGCGCATCCGAGGACAGGTAGTTGCCGAACCTTGCCATGAATGCATGGAACTGTTCTGGCGAGACTTCGGCGCTCTGGTAGCGCCCTGCCTCAGCTTCTCCTCGCGGCGTGTGCAAAACGTAGAGCAGCCGGTATGGCGGCTCAAGGCACAGCACCAGCCTCTCGAACGGCGTCGGGTCTCCGCCAGGAACGCCGGCCAGTATTCGAGTCCCCTGGCCCGAAGGCTTGAGGCTGTACACCGGAAGATGGGAGTGCGGCTGCCAGCCATCAGCGACCGCATGCGACAACTTATGCATCTTGGGACTCTTGGGATCTGCGGCGCAACCCTCGTCAGCGCCTGGCCGCCGCCGAGTAACGTGACGAGTGTTAAGCGGCCGTCAGGCGCTGGTACTTCTGCAGCAGCGTGTCACGGCTCTCGATGTGAGCCGGGTTGATGGGGATGCAGGCGACGGGGCAGAGCATCACGCACTGCGGCTCGTCGAAGTGGCCGACGCACTCGGTGCACTTGCTCGGCTCGATCTTGTAGAACTCCTCGCCCATGGAGATCGCGTTGTTCGGGCAGGCGGGTTCGCAGACATCGCAGTTGATGCACTCATCCGTAATCATCAAAGCCATGGTCAGCCCTCCTTGAACTTGTCGTTCAAGCGCGCCAGCACGCCGGGCGATACGAACTCGGCCACCTCGCCGCCCAGCGTCGCGATCTCGCGCACGAAGGTGCTGGACGTGTACTGGTGATGCTCGCCGGGCGTCAGGAAGATGGTCTCGACCTCGGGCATGAGCTTGCGGTTCATGCCGGCCATCTGGAATTCGTATTCGAAGTCGCCCCCCGTGCGCAGGCCGCGCACGACGACGCGGCCGGCGTGGGTGCGCACGAAGTCGCGCAGCAGACCGTCGAAGGCGCAGACCTCGACATTGCCCAGCGGTGCCGCCGCCTCCTGAACCATGGCCAGCCGCTCGTCGAGAGGGAACAGCGTCTTCTTGTGATGGCCCACGGCCACCGCCACCACCAGGCGCTCGAACATGCCGGCCGCGCGGCGCATCAGGTCTTCGTGGCCGAGGGTGATCGGATCGAAGGTGCCCGGGTAGATGGCCGTGATGATGGTGCGCGTGGTCATGAAGCCGGATTGTCCTCGTGACGCAGGAGTTGGTAATGCACCGCGCCGGCACGGCCCTGGCGCCAGGTGGTGAATCCGGCCGGCGGGGCGATCTCACGCGGGGACTCGACGTAGATCACGCCACCTTGCGTCAGCAGCGGCACGGCGGCGGCCAGCGCGCGGTCGAACAGGTCGTCCGCGAACGGCGGGTCGAGAAAGATCAGATCAAAACGGTCCGCGCTGGCCGTCATCCAGTTCAGCGCATTGGCCCGGAGGATGGTGATGGCCGTGGCCTGCAAGCGCTTCTGGCTGGCCCGCAGCCCGTCCACCAGCACCGCCTCGCGCTCGACCATCACGACGGCATCCGCCCCGCGCGACGCGGCCTCGAAGCCCAGCGCGCCGCTACCGGCAAACGCATCCAGCACGCGCCAGCCGTTCAGCGTCTGGCCCAGCCAGTTGAAGAGGGTTTCGCGGATGCGGTCGCCCGTGGGCCGCAGGCCTGGCAGGTCGGGCACGGGCAGCTTGGAACGCTTCCACTGGCCACCAATGATGCGGACTTCGCTCATCTCACCACCCCATCGCAGTCCCGGGCCAGCGCCACTTCGATGCGGCGACGCAGGGCGGGCGTGGCCTCGTTCGACCAATCCGAAAGCCCAGAGTCGTCGCTGCGACTGAGCACGTTGTCCTTGCTGCAGCGTCGCAGCGCCAGGATAGGGCCCCAGTCCTCGGCCGGCAGCCAGCCACGTAGCGAGGACAGTGCCTCGTCGGTCAGCGAGCTTGCGTACGCGGGCAAGGCCAGCAACCAGGCCATGCGCCGTCGCCTGGCCTCCAGCGGCTGTCCGGCGTCGGCACTCAGGGCCAGCACGGCCTCATTCAGCCAGGGCGCGAAAAGGCCGGCGCGCCGCTGGGCCGACAGCGCCTCCCGATCCAATGTCGCAAAGGCGACGAGAAAACGCTGCTTATCGTCCGCCCAGTGCACGTCAACGAAGTGAGCGATCGGGACCGGCACACGCGGACCGGCCGCGTGAGGGTCTTCGGGAACCAGATCGAAGACATCACCCGTCTTGTCCGGGTCGATCAGGGACCGCCAGGCGTCGTTCAGCACCGCCCCCTCCTGCACTGCTTCGAAGACCGGCTTGTCGGCCTGCCAGCTCAGCAAATAGGCGCCGGGGCCGCGCCGGCCATTGGCTTCGTTCTCGGTACCCAGCCAGAAGCGATCGCCACGCGGCGCCAGTTCCACCTCGAGCAGTTGGGTGACGAAAGAGAAGCCCTGCAACTCGGCAAAGCGCTGCGAGGCTTCGTCCCAGCGCTCGAGGTTCAAGGTCTGCTCGATGCTGCCGCGCGCCATATGGGTGGCAAAGCCGTCGAAGAATGATTCGTCCGACCAGCTGCCGCCGGTGACGATCGCCGAAGTCCTCAGCCATTGGCATTGAGGCTGCCGCGGCGCGGTCACCGGCTGCAGCCAGCCGAGCTTTTCCTGGTCGTACACCCAGGATCGCGTCGCAAGCGTCAGCTGGGCCAGGGCGAGGCGCAGCCCCGGCGACACCACGGCCGTGCAATCCAAAGGCTCCGTCACCAGCCGCAGTGCGACTAGATCGGCGGGCGTCCTGTGCGGCGTCGAAGCCGTAACGCTCGGGCCGCTCGACCCTGTAGAAGCGGTGGCCACTTTTGTCGGCTCGGGTCGCAGGGCGAGGCCTTCGGCAAGCGCCCAGCGCACCAGGTCGGCATCGCTCCAACCAGAACCATCGGACATCAGGCCGGCGCGCAGGCGGCGCGGCGTGACATTCGGCGAACGCGGCAGCAGCCAGCGCGCCAGCGACACGTCGCCCGCGCTCCAGCCGGTCATGCGGTCCGCAAGACGGCTCCGCGGTGGGTCCACCCACAGGCGTGACAGCAGGGCCGGCAGCAACTCCCCCGCCAGATCCGGTGCATGCCGCTGCAGGGCTGCCCAGAGGATGTCGTAGTCCTGGGGCTGCAGGCTCTGGACGAAGATCGGCAAGGCCTCCTGCAGCGCGTCATCGGCAGCGGCCCAGGCGATGAAGTCGGGCAGGAAGGCCGGCGGCAGCTCACTCATCCTGTAGTGGAGCCGCCAATTGGGATCGCCCCAGAGTTCGCGTCGGCGTTGTGCAGGCAGAGCACGCAGACGCTCGACCAGAGGCGCCCAGCGAACCTGCCAGGCCTGCACTTCGGCCGCCGGTGCCCCTGCCCGCTGCGCACGTTCCCGTAAGCCACTGCCCGCGACCAGGTTCAGGCTGTTCATGACGATGTCGATCGCCGGCGCGGCGAGCACATAGGCCCGCCAGTCGTCCGGAGGCATGCCACGCAACTCGCTGGCACGTTCGCGCGACACATAACCCCACACCTGGCCGAGGTCGGCGCCGCGGGGCGGATCGAGCAGCAGCCGGGGCAGCGCCGCCATCGGCAGGGAGCGCGCCACGTCGGCCGAGAAGCGCACGTCGGACCAGGGTGCGCGCAGGCCTGCGCCCAGCAGTGCGCGCACCTCGGCCTCGCTGCCAGCACGCTCCAGCGCCCAGGGGAGGACGGGCTTCAGCAGGCGTACGTCCAGCTGGCGCCAGCGCTGCAGGGTCCAGACTTCAGGCACCCGGGGCTCGCTCGCCCGCAGCGGGTAGTCGAGGGCCACGCGGCCCGCGCGCCCGGCCAGCAGGCGGTCCACCACGGTGGCGTCGCGAGCGCGTAGGGCTGTCGCGAGAAGCGGCGACTGCTGAGCCACGGCTTTGGGCACGTCGAGCTTCAGCCGCAGCAGGGCCCGGGTATGCGCGTCCGTCACCGCGCCGGCCCACAGGCGCTTGCCGAGCTCTTCAGCGGGCAATTGCCGGTAGGCGGGGTGGCGCAACAGCTTGCGCACCCAGGGCCAACGCTGCATGCGCACGGCCACGCCCAGGGCGTCCAGCCAGCCCTCGCCTTGGATGGTCTGAAGCGGATCGGCGCCATGGTCCAGCAGCCACTGGGTGACGTCGCCGAACCCCGCCCTGAGACTGTGGTGCAGCATCGTGCCGTTCCAGCGATAGCGGTCCAGCCGGGCTCCCCGCGCCAGCTGTTCGGCCAGCGTCTCGATCAGGTCGTCATGGTCCCGGGCTTCGGCTGCCGGTGTGTCCGGCTCGCCGGCCTCGACGACTCGCGGCACCGCACCGTCCAGCGCAAAAAAAGCGTCCATGGCCGCCTTGGTGGCGAGAACGGCTTCGTCGGCATTCCGCTTGGCTGGCACCGCCTGCGCCAGCAGCGGCAGCGCCAGCAACGCCGAGGCCAGCCAGCCCCTCACTGCCGCACCGGGATGCCACGCGCCGCCATCAGCGCCTTGGCTTCACCCACCGTGTGCTCACCAAAGTGGAAGATGCTGGCGGCCAGCACTGCGTCGGCGCCGCCGAGGGTGATGCCGTCGGCCAGATGGTCCAGCGAGCCGACGCCGCCCGAGGCGATGACGGGCACCGGCACGGCGTCCGACACCGCGCGCGTCAGCGCCAAGTCGAAACCGCTCTTGGTGCCGTCGCGGTCCATGCTGGTCAGCAGGATCTCGCCGGCGCCGAACTCGGCCATCTTGCGAGCCCATTCGACCGCATCCAGGCCCACGTTCTTGCGGCCGCCATGCGTGTAGACGTCCCAACCCGAGCCGTCCGCGCGGCGCTTGGCATCGATCGCTACGACGATGCACTGGGCGCCGTACTTGTCGCTGGCGGCGCGGATCAGCTCGGGGTCGGCAACCGCCGCCGAATTGAACGACACCTTGTCGGCGCCCGCGTTCAGCAGCCGCCGCACATCGGCCACAGCGCGCACGCCGCCGCCCACCGTCAGCGGGATGAAGACCTTGGACGCGACCGCTTCGATGATGTGCAGGATGAGGTCGCGGCCGTCGCTGGTGGCGGTGATGTCGAGGAAAGTCAGCTCGTCGGCGCCCTGCTCGTTGTAGCGGGCGGCTATGTCCACCGGGTCGCCGGCGTCACGCAGGCCGACGAAGTTGACGCCCTTGACCACGCGGCCGGCGGTGACGTCAAGGCAGGGAATGATTCGTTTGGCGAGCATGAGAGGGGGACGGGAATCGAACCCGGATTATTCCTTTGCTGATTAGGGCTTCGCAGCGGCGCAGGAACAACGCTCAATCGCGGCTGCCTGACCCACAACCTGCCACCCAACGGAGACGACGATGAGATTGCTTGCTTCCACCCTGCTCGCCGCAGCCCTCGCCCTGTGCGCCACCGGCGCCTCGGCTCATTCCACGGTCTTCACGGGCACCTTCGCGCCCGAAGCGGTGGGCGCCACCGGCTCGGGCACGCTGAGCCTGGAGTACGACGACGATGGCCACACGCTGCTGATCAACGCCACCTGGGCGGGCCTGTCGGGCACGACCAACAACGCACACATCCATTGCTGCACCGCAGCCGCCAAGGCAGGCACCGCCGGCGTGGCCCTGGCGCAGGGCGGGCTGCTGCCGAACTTCCCGCTCGGTGTGTCCTCGGGTACCTACGTCAAGATCATCGACCTGACGCAGACCAACCAGTACGGCGGCACCTTCCTGACCGCCAGCGGCGGCACGGCTGCGCTGGCCGAAGCCCGCCTGATCGCAAACCTGACCTCGGGCAACGCCTACTTCAACATCCACACGACGACGTTCGGTGGCGGCGAGATCCGCACCTTCGTCACCGCCGTGCCGGAGCCCGAAACCTACGCGCTGATGCTGGGCGGCCTGGGCGTGGTTGCCTGGGTGGCGCGCCGCCGCCGCAACAGCTGAACAGGCCTCAACCGGCCGCTGCCATGAGTTCGTCCGCCCGCACCTGGGCGGCCGAGAAGTCCAGCGCGCCGGTGTAGATGGAGCGGCCGCAGATGACGCCTTCGACGCCGTCGCCGAACACGGCGCACAAGCGCTCGATGTCGGCGATGTCCGAGAGGCCGCCCGAGGCGATGACGGGGATGGTCAGCGCCTGGGCCAGCTTGACGGTGGCCTCGATGTTGATGCCCGTCAGCATGCCGTCGCGGCCGATGTCGGTGTAGATGACGCCTTCGACGCCGTAGTCCTGGAACTTCAGCGCCAGGTCGACGACCTCGTGGCCAGTCAGCTTGCTCCAGCCGTCGGTGGCGACCTTGCCGTCCTTGGCATCCAGGCCGACGATGATGTGGCCGCCGAAGGCCGTGCAGGCGTCTCTCAGGAAGCCGGGGTTCTTGACCGCAGCCGTGCCGATGATGACGTAGCTGAGGCCGTCGTCCAGGTAGCGCTCGATGGTGTCGAGGTCGCGGATGCCGCCACCGAGCTGGATCGGGATCTCGTCGCCGATCTCCTTGATGATGGCCTTGATGGCGGGCTCGTTGACCGGCTTGCCCGCGAAGGCGCCGTTCAAGTCCACTAGGTGCAGGCGCCGCGCGCCGGCATCGAGCCAGCGTCGCGCCATCGCGGCGGGGTCTTCGCCGAAGGTGGTGGAGTCGTTCATGTCGCCTTGCTTGAGGCGGACACAGCGACCATCTTTCAGGTCAATCGCAGGGATCAGCAGCATGGCTGGGGACTGAAGGGGCTGGAGGAGGAAGGCGGGCGAAAAGTGCGGATCGGCGGGAACCGATCAGGGTTTCCAGTGCAGGAAATTGCGATAGAGGGCGAGGCCCAGCGCGGCACTTTTCTCGGGGTGGAATTGGGTCGCAAAAATGTTATCCCGGGCCACTGCGCAGGTAAAGCGAGCGCCGTAATCGGTCTCGCCGGCGCTGTGTTCCTGCAACGCCGTGGTCGCGTAGAAGCTGTGCACGAAGTAGAACCAGCTGTCGTCCGGAATGCCGGCCCAGACCGGGTGCGCACGCGGCTGGTGCACGCGGTTCCAGCCCATCTGCGGCACCTTGAAGCGGCTGCCGTCTTCCTGCAGCCGGCCTTCGAGGCGAAAGCGCTGCACGCGGCCGGGGATGAGCCCCAGACCCGGCGTGTCCTGCTCCTCGCTGTGGTCCAGCAGCATCTGCATGCCGACGCACACGCCCAGCAGCGGCTTGGTGGCAGCGGCTTCGAGCACGGCCTCCTTGACGCCGGAGTCGGCCAGCTCGCGCATGCAGTCGCGCATGGCGCCCTGGCCCGGCAGCACGACGCGCTCGGCAGCGCGCACCACGTCGGGGTCGCAGGTGATGGCGACATCAAAGCCCTGGCCTTCGGCGGCATGGATGACAGCCTGCGACACGGAGCGCAGATTGCCCATGCCGTAGTCGACGACGGCGACGGTTCGGGTCATGTCAGAGCGAGCCTTTGGTCGACGGGATCACGCCAGCGGACCGCGGGTCCTGCGCGGCCGCCATGCGCAGCGCGCGCCCGAAAGCCTTGAACATCGTCTCGGCCTGGTGATGGGCGTTGTGGCCCTTCAGGTTGTCGATGTGGACGGTGGCCAGCGCATGGTTGACGAAGCCCTGGAAGAACTCGAAGGTCAGCTGCGTGTCGAAGGCGCCGATGCTGCCGGCCGTGAACTTCACGTCCATGTGCAGGCCCGGGCGGCCGGACAGGTCGATGACAACGCGAGACAGCGCCTCGTCCAGCGGCACGTAGCTGTGGCCGTAGCGCGTCAGACCGGCCTTGTCGCCCACGGCCTTGGCCACGGCCAGGCCCAGCGTGATGCCGACGTCTTCCACCGTGTGGTGACCGTCGATGTGCAGGTCACCCTCGCAGTGCACGTCCAGGTCGATGAGGCCGTGGCGGGCGATCTGGTCGAGCATGTGGTCGAAGAAACCGATGCCGGTCTGCAGCTTGGACTGGCCCGTGCCGTCGAGGTTGATGCGCACCGTGATGCGCGTCTCGCGGGTGTTGCGGGTGACTTCGGCCGTCCGCGGAGGCTGGGGGGGTGCTAGTTCAGACATGCTTCGAGCGCTTGGAGCAGCAGGGTGTTTTCGTCGGGCGTCCCGACAGTGAGGCGCACACAGTTCGCGAGCAGCGGATGCAGGGCGGAGACGTTCTTGATAAGCACGCCGCGTGCCTTCAGTGCCGCGAAGGTGGCAGCGGCGTCCTGCACCCTGGCCAGGATCATATTGCCCTGGCTGGGCCAGGGCGTGATGCCGGGCATGGCTTGCAGCGCCGCATAGAGGCGCTCGCGCTGCTGGCGCAGCTCGGCGGCCTGAGCGGCATAGACGTCGGCGTGTTCCAGCGCGAAGAAGGCCGCTTCGGCGTTCAGCACGCTGATGTTGTAGGGCGGGCGCAGCTTTTCGATCTGGCCGACCAGCTCGGCCGCACCCAGCAGATAGCCGATGCGCACGCCGGCCAGGCCGAACTTGCTCATGGTGCGCATGACCAGCACATTGGGCTGGCGGGCCATCAGCGCGAGGCTGTCGGCGCTGGCAAAAGGTTGGTAGGCCTCGTCCATGACGACCAGGCCGGGCGCCGCTTTGGCGATGCGCTCGATGACGGCGGCGTCCCACAGCGTGGCGGTGGGGTTGTTGGGATAGGCCAGGTAGATCAGCGCGGGCTGATGCTCGGCAATGGCGGCCAGCATCGCGGGCTCGTCCAGCTCGAAGTCGTTGGCGCGAAGCGGCACGCCCACGAAGTTGAGCTGCTGCTGGCGGGCCAGCGCCTCGTACATGACGAAGCCGGGCACGGGGGCCAGCACCGTGGCGCCGGGCCTGGCGATGGCGATGGTCAGCAGGCCGATGAGTTCGTCGGAACCATTGCCCAGCGTCACGCCCACGTCGTCACCCACACCGGCATGGCGAGCCAGCGCGCGGGCCAGTTGGGCTGTCCGCTCCGCCGGGTAGCGGTTCAGCGCGACGGCACCCAGGCGCGCGCCCAGGGCCTGCTGCAGCTCGGGCGGCAGGCGGTAGGGGTTCTCCATCGCGTCCAGCTTGAGCAGGCCGTGGCTGGGTTGCACGACGTAGGCATGGGCCGCAAGCACGTCAGGGCGGATTTGGGCGAGGGCTTTGTCGAGAGCTTCAGTCATGGGGCAATGACGAGGGGGTTGAGGACTTGCACGCTGTCGAACTGGGCTTCGTGCGGCAGGGCCAGGCTGAGCAGGCGGGTGCAGCCCTGCGCCTTGGCGCTGGCCACCACCAGGGCGTCGGCAAACGGCAGGCCGAAGCGGCTTTCCAGCGACCAGGCGGATTCGACCGTAGCCTGGTCAAGACCCCAGGGTCGCCAGTGCTGGTAGCGGCGCACCTCGGCGCGCGCGTCGCCCTGCGGCATGGCGGGGCTGACCTGGCGCGTGGCAAGCAGGTAGAAGTCGTTCAGCACCTGCACCGACACGCGGCCGGTTCGGCTGGCCCACAGCTCGCGCAGCCAGGCCAGCACCTGCTCTCGCTCGGCCGGGCGGGCGCCGTCTTCGCTGAAGAGCAGCACGGAGGTGTCGACGAAGACCGCGTCGCTCACAGGATGTCTCGACCGGGGTACGGCTCGCCGTCCGACGACCACGACCGCTCACGGTGCAGCCAGTCCTGCAGCGCGCGCTCGTAGGCGTCGTCGTGCTGCATCTTCTCGGCGAGCAACTCGCCGAGCAGCCGCGAGACGCTGGTGTTGCGCCGCGCCGCCTCCAGCCGCGCCCACTCGGCCACGGCGTCGTCCATCGAGACGGTGACGTTCTTCATGGCCTGAAGAGTACACGAAGTTCGTGTTGCACGAACTTCGTGTGACGTTAACCCTAGGGTCTATACCAAAGCTTTGGCTTGTCCATGGGAGTCTGCGGCGGCAGCAGCGGGTTGCCTGTTGCTCGCGCTCAACGCACGTCATCGTCCACACCACGTCCAGCCGGCGGCGGCTGCCCAGTTCCTGCAGCGCGCGGTTCTGCGGGATCAGCTCGGACGTGGGCTCCAGCGTGACCGGCATGCCGGCCGCTTCCAGCGCCTGGCCCAGCAGCACGGCGGCGTAGCTGCGCTCCAGCTCGGCCTTGGCCGACACATGCGGGATGCGCAGCAGGCGCAGCGCGGCGTGGGCCATGAGCGGCGCGGCGGCGGTGGACAGCAGCAGTTCGCGACGACGCAGGGGCATCGCGCCAGCGTAGCCCAAGCGTCCGCCGCGTTTCAATCGCCACATCGGCTGCGTTAGGCTTTGCGGCCCGCCCCCACCAGCTCGTCAATGCCCATCTCGCCCTTCGCCAAGAAGCCCTTGCAGGCCACCGTCGCCAAACTCAAGCACACCGGCCGCGCGCTCGGCCGGCTCAAGCCGCAACCGGTCAACCCCATGCAGGCGCTGCAGGACATCAAGGCCAGGCGCGTCGCGCGTCGCACCTCGTCGGGGCTGCAGCTGGTGCTGGCCGACCGCATTGACTTCGTCAACCCGGCGCACTGGGACGCGCTGGCGGCGCAGACCGTCTTCCTGTCGCGCGACTACCTGCGTGTGCTGGAGGCGCATGCGCCGGCCAACGTGGAGCCGCGCTACGCGATGGCCTATGCGGATGGCGAGCCGATGGCGGCCTTGCTGCTGCAACGCGTGAGCGTGGGTAGCGCGCAGTTGCGCAAGCCGGGCGCCAAGCGGCTGGTGGACTTGTCCGTGGCGGGGCTCAAGGAGCACTTGCTGGTCTGCGGCAATCTGCTCGTCTGGGGTCCACGGGCCATGGCGCTGGCGCCGCATGCCGACGCAGACCAGCTGTGGCACGCCGTCTGCGAAGCGATCTATCGGCTGCGCCGTGCAGACAAGCTGGACGGCCAGTCCGACGTCGCATTGATCAAGGACCTTGGCATGGCGGAGCAAGACGTGCCGCCCGCGCTGCGCCTGCTGGGCTACCGCAGCGTGGAGACCGAGCCCGACATGGTGCTGGCGCTGCGGCCGGAGTGGCGCAGCTGGGACGACTACCTGGCCAGCATGACCTCCGGCTACCGCAGCGCGGCCAAGAAGTTGTTGAAGGACTGCGCGGCCGGCAGTTTGACGCTGCGCCTCGCAACGGCCGAGGAGATGGTGGCGCGCGCCGACGAACTGCACGGCCTGTACGGCCAGGTCCACCAGGGCCAGGGGCTGCGGCTGGCGACGCTCACGCCCGGCTATCTGCCGGCCATGGCCGCGGCGCTGGGCGCGCGCTTTCGCTGCCGCGTTGCCGAGCATGCAGACGGCCGCTGGCTGGGCTTCGTGACCAGCGTGCACGACGGCGACACGACCTTGGGCTACTACATCGGTTACGACCGCGCCGCCAATGCCGAGGCGCCCATCTATCTGACGCTGCTGCAATCCACCGTGCAGGACGCCCTCGCCTTCGGCTCCACGCGGCTGAGCCTGGGCCGCACGGCGCTGGAGCCCAAGGCCAAGATGGGCTGCAAGCCCGAGCCGCTGAGCTGCGCGGTACGGCACCGCGTGTCGGCGCTGAACTGGATCACCACCGCGTTGACCCGCACGGCCGAACACGACGAGCCGCCGGAGCGCAGCCCGTTCAAGGCCGCGCCCGTGGACGCGGCCTGAGAGTCACTTCAAGCGGAGTTCTGCGGCGCGCGCGTGGGCCTGCAAGCCTTCGCCGTGCGCCAGCTCGCTGGCGATGCGGCCCAGGCTCTGCGCACCCGCTTCGCTGACCTCGATGAGGCTGCTGCGCTTCTGGAAGTCGTAGACGCCCAGCGGCGACGAGAAGCGCGCCGTGCTGGCCGTGGGCAGCACGTGGTTGGGCCCGGCGCAGTAGTCGCCGAGAGACTCGCTCGTGTACGCGCCCATGAAGATGGCGCCCGCATGGCGCAGCAGCGGCTCCCAGCGCTGCGGCTGCTCGGCGCTGATCTCCAGATGTTCGGGGGCGATGGCGTTGCTGATCTCGCAGGCTTCTTCCATCGAGCGCGTCAGGATCAGCGCGCCGCGGCCTTCCAGTGAGGCGCGGATGACGGCCTCGCGCGGCAGCGACGGCAGCAGACGTTCCATGCTGGCGCGCACGGCGTCCAGATAGGCGGCATCGGGGCTGAGCAGGATGCTCTGCGCCATTTCGTCGTGCTCGGCCTGGCTGAAGAGGTCCATCGCCACCCAGTCCGGCGGCGTCGTACCGTCGGCGATGACGAGGATCTCGCTCGGGCCGGCAATCATGTCGATGCCGACCTGGCCGAACACATGCTTCTTGGCCGAGGCCACGTAGGCATTGCCCGGGCCGGTGATCTTGTCGACGCGCGGGATGGTGGCCGTGCCGTAGGCCAGCGCGGCCACGGCTTGCGCACCGCCGACGGTGAACACGCGATGCACGCCAGCAACCGCCGCGGCGGCCAGCACCAGCGAATTGCGCGTGCCGTCGGGCGTGGGCACGACCATGATGATTTCCTGCACGCCGGCGACGTGGGCAGGAATCGCGTTCATCAGCACGCTGCTCGGATAGGCCGCCTTGCCGCCGGGCACATAGATGCCCACCCGGTCCAGCGGCGTGACCTTTTGGCCGAGCAGGTTGCCGTCTTCGTCGCGGTAGCTCCAGCTCAGGCCGCAGGCTTCGAGCTGGCGTTGGTGATAGGCCCGCACGCGCTGGGCGGCGGCTTCCAGCGCGCTGCGCTGGGCAGGCGTGATCGACGACAGCGCGGCTTGCAACTCGGCCTGACCAATCTCCAGCGCGCCAACGCTGTCGACGCTCATGCGGTCGAAGCGCGCGGTGTACTCAAGCACCGCCGCGTCGCCACGCTTTTGCACATCGGCCAGGATCTCAGCCACGCGGCCCTCGATGGCCGCATCCGTCTCCGCCGACCAATGGCGCAGGCGTTCGAACTCGGTGTCGAAGTCGGCGGCGGCGGTCGAGAGTTGGCGGAGCTTCATGGCTGGATAGCGGAGGCGAAGGCGTCGATGAGGGGGCGGAGCAGGTCACGCTTCAACTTGAGCGCGGCCTGGTTGACGACGAGGCGGGACGAGATGTCCATGATCTGCTCGACCTCGACCAGCTTGTTCGCGCGCAGCGTGCCGCCGGTGGAGACCAAGTCGACGATGGCCTCGGCCAGGCCCGTCAGCGGCGCCAGCTCCATGGAGCCGTAGAGCTTGATGAGGTCGACGTGCACGCCCTTGTCGGCGAAGTGCTGGCGAGCGATCTCGGTGTATTTGGTGGCGACGCGGATGCGCGAGCCCTGCTTGATGGCGGCGGCGTAGTCGAAGTCGGCGCGCACGGCCACGCTCATGCGGCAGCGGGCAATCTTCAGGTCCAGCGGTTGGTAGAGGCCGTGCGAGCCGCCTTGCGCCAGCGCCTGCTCGTGCAGCACATCGCGGCCGGCCACGCCGAGGTCGGCGCCGCCGTATTGGACATAGGTCGGCACGTCGCTGGCGCGCACCAGCACGACGCGCACGCCGTCGCGGTTGGTCGGCAGGATGAGCTTGCGCGAGGTCTCGGGGTCTTCCAGCACCTCGATGCCGGCGGCGCGCAGCAGCGGCAGCGTCTCTTCGAAGATGCGGCCCTTGGAGAGCGCCAGGGTCAAGCCACTCATTTCGCGCTCCATTCTTCAGGGCTCAGGGTCTTCATCGACAGGGCATGGATCTGCTCGCGCATGCGCTCGCCCAGGGCGGCGTAGACGCGCTGGTGGCGCTTGATGCGCGAGAGGCCCAGAAACTCGTCCGACACGATGGTCGCGAAGAAATGGCGGCCGTCGCCCTCGACTTCGAGATGCGCGCAGGGCAGGCCTGCGGCGATGAAGTCGCGCACTTCTTGCGGGGTCGGGTCGGCCATCACGGTCCTCGGTGGAAACCCCTGAGTTTAGAGGCTCACCCCGTTCGCCTGCTTCGTGACTTACCAAGCGGCCACCGTGGAACCGGCTTTGCCGGGCCACCAGTGGCGCCCCCTTGAGGGGGCCGGCGTAAGCCGGTAGGGGGTGGTCTCAGGACCTGATCTTGTAGCCGCTCTTCAGGAGCGATAAAGCGAGCCCCGCCGCGACCGCGAAGCTGATGCCGACGACTCCCAGGCTGATCCACGGCGACACGTCGCTGACGCCGAAGAAGCCGCGCCGGAAGCCGTCGATCATGTAGAAGAACGGGTTCAGGTGGCTGATGCCCAGCCAGAAGCTAGGCAGCGAGTGCACCGAGTAGAAGACGCCGGAGAGGAACGTCATCGGCATGATGATGAAGTTCTGGAAGGCTGCGAGTTGGTCGAACTTCTCGGCCCACAGGCCTGCGATCAGGCCCAGCGTGCCCATCAGGCCGGCGCCCAGCACGGTAAAGGCCAGCACCCACAGCAGGTTGTCCAGCCCAGGCGGCGCGAACCAGACGGTGACCGCCAGCACGCCCGCACCCACCGCCAGCCCGCGCACGACGGCCGCGCCGACATAGGCGACGAACCACGCGGCCGGCGACAGCGGCGTCAGCAGCAGGAAGACGAGGTTGCCGGTGATCTTGCTCTGGATGAGGCTGGACGAGCTGTTGGCGAAGGCGTTCTGCAACACGCTCATCATCACAAGGCCGGGGATCAGGAACTGCGTATAGCCGACGCTGTCGTAGACCTTGACGTGGTTCTCGAGCGTGTGGCCGAAGACGAGCAGGTACATCACCGCCGTCAGCACCGGCGCGCAGACGGTCTGGAAGGCGACCTTCCAGAAGCGCAGCACTTCCTTCTTGAAGAGAGTCGAGGCGCCGTTCATGCGTGTTCTCCCTGCATGATTTCGAGGAACACGTCCTCAAGGTCGGCGCGGCCGATCTCCAGGTCTTCGATGGGGCAGCCGACCTGGCGCAGCTCGGCCAGCGTGGACTCCACTTCACCCGCGTCATGCGCCGTCACCTGCACGATGCGCCCGGTCACCCGGGCTCGCGCCGCAATGTCGGGCGGCAGCGCCGCGTCCGTCTTGAAGCGCAGCATCGTCGACGCCGTGCCCGCCAGCAGCTGCGACGTGCGATCCAGCGCGACGATGCGGCCGGCCTTCAGCATGCCGATGCGCTGGCACAGGGCCTCCGCTTCTTCCAGGTAATGCGTCGTCAGCAGCACCGTGTGGCCTTCCTTGTTGAGGCGGGCGATGAACTGCCACAGCGTCTGGCGCAGTTCCACGTCGACCCCGGCGGTGGGCTCGTCCAGCACGATGACCGGCGGGCGGTGCACCAGGGCCTGCGCCACCAGCACACGGCGCTTCATGCCGCCCGAGAGCTGGCGCATGTTGGCGTCGGCCTTGTCGGTGAGTCCGAGGTTGTGCAGCAGCTCGTCGATCCAGTCGTCGTTGCCGTGCACGCCGAAATAGCCGCTCTGGATGCGCAGCGATTCGCGCACGCTGAAGAAGGGGTCGAACACCAGTTCCTGCGGCACCACGCCCAGCGCCTTGCGAGCGGCGGCGTAGTCGTCGACGACGTCGTGGCCCATCACGCGCACGCGGCCTTCGGTCGCCTTGGTCAGGCCGGCCAGCACGCTGATCAGCGTCGTCTTGCCCGCGCCGTTGGGGCCCAGCAGGCCGAAGAACTCGCCGCAGTGGATGTCGAACGACACGCCATCCAGCGCCTTCACCTGCCCTCCCCGGTATGTTTTCTTGACGTTCTCGAAGGAGATGGCGGGCGGAGAGCTCTGGTTAGGCATAGCCCACCATTCTAAAAGTCGCCCCCTTTTTGACGACGGACGCTGCCAGAATGCCCCGCGATGCCCACGCCCAAACGCCCCCGCCGCACTGCCGAACGCATCCTGGAGGTCACGCTGGATCTCTTCAACCGCTTCGGCGAGCCCAATGTGTCGACGACGCTGATCTCGGCCGAACTGAAGATCAGCCCGGGCAATCTCTACTACCACTACCCGGCCAAGGACGAGCTGATCAACGCGCTCTTCGGCCGCTACGAGGCCGAGCTCAACGAGCTGCTGGGGGCGGCCGACAACGTGCGCAACGTGGAGGACGCCTGGCTGTTCTTCCACATGCTGTTCGAGCTGATCTGGCGGCACCGCTTCCTCTACCGCGACCTGAACGATCTGCTGTTCAAGAACCGCCGGCTGGAGACTCACTTCCAGACGCTGCTGGCCGCCAAGGAGCTGGCGATGCGCCAGGTGCTGTCGGGCCTGCACCTGGGCGGCGCGCTGAAGATGGAGCTGCGCGAGGCGGCGCCGACGGCCAATGCGATGGTCGTGGTGGTCAGCTACTGGCTGAGCTACGAATACGTGCGCGACCCGCGCCACGCGCTGGAGCCCGACCGCGCCGGCGCGGCGCTGCTGCGCGGCGCCTTCCACGCTTTAAGCCTGCTGCTACCCTACCTTGAGCCTGGGTCCAAGGACCACCTCTACAAGCTCGCCGGCCAATACCAATCACTCACCTGACTGACGGAGACAAGCCATGGCCAAGTGGACCGCCTTCCCCTACGACAACGCCGCCTTCGTGTACACGCCGGCCACGCTGAAGAAGCAATGGGCCCGGCTGCACGCCGGCGACGCCGAGCCCTATCCCAAGGACGCGGCCGTCGTGCAGGCCTGGATCCACTTCCACGCCGGTGACTTCCAGGCCGCGTATGACGCCGGCCTGGCCGCAGGCGGCGCCGGCATCACCGTCGCCAACAAGGCCCAGGGCATCTACGCCAACTACCTTGAGAAGAAGGAGAAGGTGAAGCTGGAGATGTTCCTGGAGATTGCCGAGCGCGCCGAGGAGCAGCAGGGCGAGGACGCCAAGAACCCCAACGCCTGGTACTGGCAGGCCTACGCGCTGGGCCGCTATGGTCAGGGCATCAGCATCGCCAAGGCGCTGGCGCAAGGCCTGGGTACCAAGGTCAAGGGCGCGCTGGAGACGACCATCCAGCTCGCACCCAAGCATGCCGACGCCCACATCGCCTTGGGCGCCTTTCATGCCGAGGTCATCGACAAGGTTGGCAAGCTGCTGGGCCGCACCCAGGGCGCCGACACGGCGACCGGGTTGAAGATGTTCGAGCAGGCTCTCAAGCTCAACCCGACCAGCGCCATCGCGATGATCGAACGCGCCAACGGCCTGGTCATGCTGGAGGGCGACAAGCGCATGACCGAGGCCGAAAAGCTCTACGCCGACGCGGCCGCCGGCGAGGCGCTGGACGCGATGGAGTTGCTCGATATCGAGCTGGCCAAAGAGGAACTCGAAGACTGAGTAAAAACCCTCAGCCTTGCCCGGCACACCCCGTCGGGAAGCGGGCATAAGTCACAGTCCTGAGGCCGATTCGTGAAGCAGTTCACGGCCTGCCCACCCGTAGTTCCGGGGGTGCGCGTCAGGATATGGCAACGTAAGCTTCGCTCCATACCCAACCCCTCAACGAGACAAGCGCCATGAAGTTCCTGATCCCCGCCCTCGCCGCCGTCGCCGCCTTCTCCGTGCAGGCTGCCGACAAGCAAACGCCCGAGCAGTCCGAGCTGCGCGCCGAGTGCGCCAGCAGCTACAGCGCCACCAGCAGCATCACGACGCCGGTCGCCGCTAACGAGTACCAGTTCGTCTACGCCAACGGCAAGTACAAGGGCGAAGCCAAGCCAGGCAAGCTGCTGGCCTGCACCTCGCAGCAGTACGCCGCCTACCTGGACAACAAGGCTGACCCGGCCAAGGTGATGTCTGCCTACCCGACCGCCGCCGGCCGCCCGACCACCAAGAAGAAGGCCGACCGCTCCTGAGTCAACGACTCTTCAGGACAGCCAAGGCGCTCTTCGGAGCGCCTTTGTTTTTGGGCGCTCGGCGACGTAATCTTGAACGTGCTTTCCCAGCACTCAGGAGGTCAGCCATGAGAACCCTTGCAGCCGCCATTGCCGCTCTGGTGTTCACCCTCCCCGCCTCTGCCGCCAGCACGCCTGCGGACTACGCCCAGGCCACGTTGCGCGACGGGTGCGCGCAGAGTGTCGCCAGCCACAGCGCCCACCAAGCGCCCGGTAGCCAGATGCCGGGTTTCACCGGTGAACGCTACAAAGGCGACAACCGCTACTACAACGACGCCAAACCTTGCGACGAAGCGCAGTACGCGGTCTACCTCGAAAAAGCGGATCCCGCCACGGTGATGATGGCCCACCCCACCGGCACCGGCAAGAAAGCCAAGAAACCCGCGGCAGCCTCGTCAGCGCCCGCCAAGTCGAAATAGGCTCAGGCTGCGTCCTGCCCCCAGGGCATCATCAACGACAGCAGCAGCAGCTTCTCAAACTCCGGTGCGAAGTTGGCGATGATGGCCTCGGGGTCGGGGCACAGGCCTGCGTCGGTGATGAGGCCGAACTGCACGCGGCCGGCATAGGTCAGGATGCTCAGGCCCATGCCGATGTCACCCGACTGCGGCACCCAGAACATCACCTTCTCCACCGTCGAGCCGCAGAACTTCAGCGCCTCGGCCGGGCCGGGCACATTGGTCATCACGGCCGTCGCCTTCTTGGCGAAGAGGTTCAGCATCGCGTGCTGCACGGGCTTGATGAGCAGCCCGGCAATCGACAGCAGTCCGAAGGCCATCACCGGCTGAAAGCTGCCCTTCAGCTCGCTCATGCGTGCCCGCACCGCGAACAGCCGCTCGACGGGGTTGGCGATGCCGATGGGCAGCACCAGCGGCACCAGGCCGAAGCGGTTGCCCAGCTGCCAGGCCTGCTCCAGCGGGCGCAGGTTGACGGGCACCATGGCGCGAATCTCCTTGCCCGCCGGGTCCTCGCCCTTGTCAGCGAGGTACTTGCCGATGGCGCCGGCCGCGCAGGCCAGCAGCACATCGTTGATGGACGCACCCAGCACCTTGCCGACGGCCTTGACCTCGTCCAGCGCCAGGCTGTCGTCCCAGGCCACGGTCTTCTTCGCGCCGGGCTTGCCCTTGAGGCGCGTGGGCGAGTCGTCGGGCATGAGCGCAAACGCGGCCACGTCGGACACGGCCTGGTAGCCCATGCGGGCCATTTCCAGCGACTGATCCATAGGCGTGCTGCCGCTCATGGCCAGATCCACGCCCTTGGCGACCCCCTTGCCCGTCAGGCCAATGGCCTTGAGCGTCATGCTGGTCATGGGGCGCAGGAAGGCATCGAGCAGCCAGTCGGCCTCGCCAGCAGGCTCTTCCTTGGGCGCACGCTGGGGTGGCGCCTTGCCGCCGTCGGTGATGGACAGCATCACGGCGATCAGCGCAATGCCGTCGGCGATGCAGTGATGGATGCGGGCGATCAGCGCGCTGGTGCCGTCGCCCATGTCCTCGATGAGCTGGAACTGCCAGAGCGGGTGAGCCGGGTCCAGCGGCTCGGAGCACAGCTCGGCCACGCGCTCGCGCAGCACCTCGTCGCGGCTCTGGCCGCGCAGCGGCAGCGGCTCCTCGGCGACAACGTGGCGGGCAATGTCAAAGTCGCGGTCGGCCACCCACTGCGCGCCCAGCAGCGCGTCTTCAACGACCTTCTGCCGGAAGCGCGGGTATTGCAGCAGCCGCTCGGCCACGCGCTCGCGCAGCTGGCTCAGCATGATGCCGGGGCGGATGGACCAGACCCCGACGATCATCATCAGGTTGGCCTCGGTGTCCATGCGCAACCAGGCGGTATCCACCTTGGACATGCGTTCGCTGCTGGGGCCCATGTGTCTCCTCGGAATCGTTATTTGCCGGGCCTAAACTCGCCGGCCCGTCGTTCGATTGTGACCAACACGAACCCCTCGAATCTGCCTGGAGAACCCCCATGAGCCTGAAAGACCAATTCGAAGCCGCCGTCGCCGATTCGAAGAACCTGCCCGAGCGGCCCGACAACCAGACGCTGCTCAAGCTCTACGCCCTCTACAAGCAAGGCAGCACCGGCGATGCCAACGGCAAGCGCCCCGGCTTCACCGACATGGTCGGCCGCGCCAAGTGGGATGCCTGGAACGAGCTGAAGGGCACCTCGGCCGACGACGCTCAACAGCAGTACGTCGACTTGATTGAATCTTTGAAGTAATTGCGCCAACGGCGCTCGGCAAGAACCGGCTGAGCCTGTGCTCAGGCCGGTTTCTTTTTGGTTGGCGCCTTCTTGTTGCTGGCGCTGAGCAGTGCGTCCAGTTCCTTCTGGATCTCGCCCTCGATGGTCCCCTTGAACGCGCCGAGCAGGAAACCGAGCTGGGCGACAAGGTCGAAGCTGCTGGCCGTGACCGTCAGCTCGCCCTTGACGCCCGAGCGCGTGAACTCGACGGTGTCCTCGTCGTCGCCCTCGTGCACGGTGCATTCCATGTCGAACTTGGCTTCGACCTGCTCGGCCCATTTCCAGGCGATTTCGCGCGCCTTCTTCAGGCCCAGGTCGTGGTCTCGGTGAATGCGGATCTCGGCCACGGTGGCTCTCCTCAATGTGGTGCGCTGCACTCTAAGCCAGACCCGCGATCTGATCAGGATTAACAGGCCCTAACACCCTGACTGATCGTTTGCACAGATACTTCGGCGCCTCAAAAGCCAGGCAAGAGCCGGGCATCAAGCCCGCCAGCCGCCCAGGGAGAAATCTTGCGACCCGTCGACCCCGACCCGCACAACCTCGACCCGCTCAGCGAGGGTCTGGCCCACCTGCGCGCGGCGGAGCCCGACCATGAGCAGGCGGTTTATTGGTTCCGCGTCGCGGCCGATGCGGGCAGTGCCGAGGGCCTGGCCCTGTTCGCCTTCTGCCAGCTCGAGGGCCTGGGCCTGCCGCGCGACCCCGAGCAGGCCCGCCAGCGCCTGGAGCGCGCCTCCAGCGAGGGCAGCCTGACGGCCAAGTTCAACCTCGGCCGCGCGCTGGTCGCCGGCTGGGGCGGCGCGGCCGACGCCACGCGGGGCGTGGCTCTCTACACGGCTGCTGCGGCCCAGGGCCACGCCGACGCCACCTTCAACCTCGCCAGTTGCCTGGACGCCGGCTGGGGCTGCCAGGCCGACCGCCTCGCCGCCAAGGCCTTGTTCCTGCGCGCCCGCACCCTGGGCAGCACGCTGCGGGCTCCGGGCCTGCGCGTGCGCGAACGCGAACTGGACGCCGTGCGCAAGCTGGCCCGCCGCTTCGCTCAAGGCGACGACCTCGCCCACCTCATCGAGGAGCGCCAGCACGAGATCGCGCTGATGCACGAGCTGGTGCACCACCCCCGCCGCAAGCCACGCCTCAGCCGTCGCCAGCGCGGCTGGCTGACGCGCGCTGTCAGCGTCACCGCAGTAGTCGCGGGCGTGGCGGGTGCGGTGGCGGGGTTCTTCGGGTGGCGTGGCGGCCAAGCGCTGAAGCACGATGCCGGCCCGACTTCGATCCGCTGACCCGCCGACATGACTGACTACGACGATCCCGAAGTGGACGCGCAATGGTGCGCCGAACGCCGCGAAGAGATCGCTGCATATTTGCAGCGCGAAGGGCTGACGCACGGTCAGATTGGTGCCGATCCCGCTTGGCACGTCGCGCCCTACGTTTCTGTCTGGGCCATCGAAAGTCTTATCGCTCCTGGCGCCGTCGGCTGGTGGGCAATCTCGGGAGACTTGCCTAACGACTATGTGTCTGCCGAAGGCGCCAAGAATCCGCGTGAAGCCGTTCGATCTATCGCGTTGCTTTGGCAGGAGACGGCTGATTACATGTCGCGCGGAGAGGCGCATCCGTCGTTGCGCATCGGATCAGGCCAGCAAGATCATGAGCTAGCCCCTCTACTCGCATCCCGCGCTAAGTTGCTGCTCGACTGGGCGAGCGACACCGAGCTCTGGGAAGACGCTTAACTGCGCGGCGCCTGCACCATCGGCTGCCTCGGATGCAGCCTCGCCATCGTCACCACATCATCAAAGACGCCATTGCGCAGCGCATAGGCCTTGAGCCGCCCCTCGTGCTCGAAGCCATGCCGCTCATACAGCCGGATCGCCCGCGCGTTGTCGTGATAGACCGTCAACTCGATGCGCAGGATCTGCGCCCAGTTGTCGGCGTAGTCGATCAGGCCTGCCATCAACGCCTGGCCGACGCCCTGCCCTTGCGAAGCCTTGGCGACCGTGATGCCCAGACCCATCACATGGCGGCGGCGCACCGAGGGGCCGACCGGGTGCAGGCCGGCGAGGCCGACGGGCTTGTCGTCGATCACCGCCGCAAGCACCAGTTCGTTGGACCCCGCCGCCGGCGGGTTCATGCCGGCAATGCGCTGGGCCCACATCTCTTCGCTGGCGAAGGGCAGTTGCAGCGTGCCGCCGAAGACTTCGGGGTCGGCGAATTGCTCGGCGATGGCCGCGGCGTCAGCGGGTTTGA
Organism: Roseateles sp. P5_E8; assembly: GCF_054177665.1. Taxonomy (NCBI): domain Bacteria; kingdom Pseudomonadati; phylum Pseudomonadota; class Betaproteobacteria; order Burkholderiales; family Sphaerotilaceae; genus Roseateles; species Roseateles sp. P5_E8. The sequence goes on from NZ_JBGCUM010000003.1 coordinate 159,361, forward strand.
CTCGTCGCAGGGTCAGCTTCATTCAAGGCCTTTCAATCGGGCTCGGCGTTCTTCTCTAGGCAGCGGCACCAACCGCTCCACTGCCGCGTGGAATTTCGCCCAGTCCCGCCCCTCGCGCTCGAACAGGCGCATGAAGGCGGGCACGAGTTCGTCATAGGCGGCGAGGATGGCGAAGTTGGCGTTGTTGGCGCGCTGGAACCAGGCCTCGTAGCCGGGCGCCTCGCGCGGCACGCGTTCGCGCAGCTCGGCGAGGATCGCGGCCTTGGCGTCGCGGCGGGCTTCTGTCGGGCCGTCGTAGACCGCCTGCAGGCGCTCGCGGCCTTCGCGGGCGAGCTTGAGGAAGGCCGCGCGGCGCGCCCGGCCGGCCTCGAAGGCGGCCAGGGCCTCGGGCTTGGTCGCAAGCCACTGGCGCGCACCGATCAGCTCGACGGCGCTGGCATAAGCCTCGTTGAAGCCGGTGTCGTCGCTGGCGTAGACGCGCTGGTGGGCCAGCTCGTGGAAGATCATGGCCGCCAGCTCGCCCTCGGCGTAGCGGATGAAGGTGTTGAGCAGCGGGTCGCCGCCCAGCATGCGGCTCCAGCCCAGCGTGGAGTAGGCGGGAATGGCCTGCACCTGCGCCTCCCAGCCCTCGGCCTTCAGCGCGTCGGCGCGGGCCTTGGCTTCGTCCAGGTTGAACCAGCCCTGGTAGCCGGCGCAGCCCATGATGGGATAGCACCAGGTCTTGAGCACGAAGCCGAACTCGGGCGCGGCGATGACGTTCCACACCGCCGCCGGGCGGCCAAGGTCGGCGTAGCGGCGGTAGCTGTTGTTCTCGGGCAGGGCCAGTTGGCTGCTGGCGTAGTCGCGCATCTGCTGCGACAGGCGCAGGCGCTCGGCGAGGTCGGGCTTGGTCGCCGGGTCGGCCAGCCAGTCCTGCACCGGTTTGGCGGCGCGCACGATGCCCAGATGGCCCCCAGCGGCCTGGGTCCAGTGGCCGACGGCGCTGCAGCCTCCCAAGCCAAGCAGCGCGGCCGACAGCAACAGGCGACGAATCAAGCTGCTTCCACCTGCACAAGGCAGTCGTAGAACGCCGGCGCGTTGCCCATGTCGGTCAGGTGCTGGTGCGTCACCTCGTTGACGTTGGTGCCTTGCGCGCCGAGCTTGCGCCACCACACGCCCAGGCCGTTGACAACGCCGGGTCGGGCGCGCTGGCTGACCTTGAGCCGGGCGACGTAGCGGCCCCGGTCGTTGAAGGCGGAGACCAGCGCATCATCGGCCAGGCCGCGCGCCGTGGCATCGTCGGCGTGCATCTCGATGAGCGGCTCGCCCTCGATGTCGCGCAGGCTCTTCACGTTCACAAAACTGCTGTTCAGGAAGTTGCGCGCCGGCGGCGAGATCATGGCCAGCGGGTAGCGGGCGGCCAGCTCGGGCGAGCTTTGCGCGCTCTCGTAATTGGGCAGGTAGTCGGCGCCCGCCGCCTGGGCGCGGCCGTTGGGCGTGCGGAAACCGCCTTGGGCAAACGGCGCCTCGGCGATGGGCAGCGGCAGCCAGCCTTGCTCGCGCAGCAGGCCCATGTCGATGTCGGCCGTGAAGGCCTGGGCGGCAAGGTCTTTGTCGCTGTCGCTGAAAGCTTGGTCGGTCAAGCCCATCGCTGCTGCCAGCTCGCGGAAGATCTGCGTGTTGGTCTTGGACTCGCCCAGCGGCGCCACGGCCGGCTGGTTCATCAGCACGTCGGTGTGGCCGTAGGAGGTGTGAACGTCCAGATGTTCGAGCTGGGTCGTGGCCGGCAAAACGTAATCGGCCAGGTCGGCCGTGTCGGTCATGAAGTGCTCGAGCACGACGGTGAACAAGTCCTCGCGCTGGAAGCCCTTCACCACCTTGGGCGACTCGGGCGCCACGGCGACGGGGTTGCTGTTGTAGACGATGAGAGCGGCGATAGGCGGGTCGGCCTGCAGCAGCGCGTCGCCGATGCTGCTCATGTTGACCATGCGCGGCTGGCGGCCGGCGAGCAGGTCGGGCCGCTCCAGATTCGGGTTCTTGAAGGGCGCATTCCAGCCCGAGGCCGACAACAGCACGCCGCCGCTTTGATGCCGCCAGGCGCCGGTCAGGCAGGGCAGCAGCGCGATCAGGCGCACCGCATTGCCGCCGCCGCGCACACGCTGCAGGCCGTAGTTCATGCGGATGGCTGCGGGTTTGATCGTCGCGTAGTCGCGCGCCAGGCCGCGCACCTCGTCGGCGCTGATGCCGCAGGTGGTGGCCACGCGCTCCGGCGTCCAGGCCAGGGCCTTGGCGCGCAGTTCGTCCCAGCCGTCGACGTAGTTGGCTATGTAGTCGCGGTCCAGCCAGTCGTTGGCGATCAACTCGTGCATCAGGCCCAGGGCCAACGCGCCATCGGTGCCGGGCAGCACGGCGATGTGCTGGTGGCACTTGTCTGCCGTCTCGGTCTTGCGCGGGTCAATGCAGATGAGCTTGGCGCCCTCGCGCTTGGCCTGGTTGGCATAGGTCCAGAAGTGCAGGTTGGACGCGATGCTGTTGCTGCCCCAGATGACGATCAGCTTCGCGCCCGCGAAATGGCGTGTGTGCATGCCCAGCTTGTGGCCGTAGGTGGCGGCCAGGCCCGCTCCGCCGGCGGAGGCGCAGATGGTGCGGTCCAGGCGTGCGGCGCCCAGCGCGTTCCACAGCCGGCCGGCCATGGCCTCGCCCTGGATCAGGCCCATGGTGCCGGCGTAGCTGTAGGGCTGGATGGTCTGCGGGTCCTTGATGGCCTTGAGCTTCGCGGCGATGTCGGCGATGGCCTCGGCCCAGCTGACCTGCACGAAGGCCGGCGCCTCGGTCTTCTTGCTGACGCGCTTGAGCGGGTGCAGCAGGCGCTCGGCGTGGTATGTCCGCTCGGGGTAGCGCGAGACCTTGGTGCAGAGCGCGCCATGGGTGTTGGGGTGGTCGGCGCGACCCTGGACCTTGATGACGCGTTCGTTCTCGACGGTGACCTGCATCGCGCAGGTGTCAGGGCAGTCGTGGGGGCAGGCGCCGTGGACGGTACGAATGGTCATGGCAATCGCGGTTCGGGCAGAACCGCGATTGTCGCAAGCTCAAAGTTGGCTCATGCCACCGTCAACAATGATTTCCGTGCCGACGATGAAGGCCGACTCCGGCGCGGCCAGGTGCAGCACGGTGGAGGCGATCTCTTCCGGCGTGCCGAAGCGGCCCAGCGGCACCTGGCTTTGGATCTGCGCGGCAACGGTCTTCAGCGTCTCGGCGTCGAAGCCCAGCTTTCCATACAGCGGCGTCGTCACCGGGCCGGGGCTGATGACGTTGACGCGCGCGCCCTGCGGCAGCAGCTCGGCCGACAGCGTCTTGGCCAACGAGATCAGCGCGGCCTTGCTGGCGGCGTAGATGGCCGAGTTGGGCATGCCGATGTGGGCGTTGATGGAGCCGTTCAGCACGATGGACGCGCCCTTGGCCAGCACCGGGCGCAGCGCCTGGATCAGGAAGAAGGCGCCCTTGGCATTGGTGTTGAAGGTGCGGTCCCAGAGGTCTTCGCTGGCGTCGCCCAGCGACGCGAACTCGGCGATGCCGGCGTTGACGAAAACGGCGTCCAGCTGGCGTCCAGCGGCGGCGAGGTGGGCGCCCAGGGCCTTGGCGCCGAGCACGTCGGCGGCATCCAGCGCGACCAGCTCGAAGCCCTCGGCCTCGTGGTTCTTGCCCGGGCGGGCGGTGACGATGACATGGGCGCCTTCGGCCTTGAAGGCGCGGGCGGCAGCCAGGCCGATGCCGGAGGTGCCACCGGTGACGAGGACGGTCTTGTTGGTGAAGCGGGACATGATGGTTTCCTTGGAGTCTGGGGTTGAGCGGCTTGTTTGCCGTGGACTCGATACTCGGCCGCGCACCCCTTTTTGACGTCCGGCCTTGTTGGCCGACTCGTGCAAGGCTTTCGAACATCCCATCCATGCTCAGCGACGACGAGATCCAGTTGATGGAGGCCATCCTGGCCAGCGGAAGCCTCACGCGCGCTGCGGCCAGCCTGGGCAAGGCGCCGTCCACCGTGTCCTACACGCTGCGCCAGATCGAGACCCGCTTCGACGCCCTGCTCTTCGACCGCCGCCGCTACCGGCTGGCACTGACGCCGGCCGGTGCGCTGCTGGTGCGTGAGGCGACGCGGCTGCGCGACGACATGCAGCGCCTGACGCGCCGCGTCACGCAGGTGGCCAAGGGTTGGGAAGACAGGCTGTGGGTGGTCACCGACGAGATCATCGAGTTCGACTCGCTGCTGCCCGTCATCCAGGACTTCGACGCGCTGGACTCGGGCGTGGGCCTGCGCGTGACACACGAGGTGCTGGGCGGCACCTGGGAGGCGCTGGCCGAGGGCCGGGCCGACCTAGTCATCGGCGCGACGAATGAGCCACCCGCGCTGGCTGGCGTGCAGTGGCGCGAGCTGGGCGAGATGCGTTGGGTCTACGCCGTGGCGCCCCGCCACCCGCTGGCCAAGGCCAAGGGGCCGCTGACGGCCGCGCAGATGCAGGCGCACCGCGCCGTCGTCGTGGCCGACACGTCAAGGCGCAGCGACGGCAAGGCCTACGGCCATGGCGCCGGCCAGGCCACGCTGGCCGTGCCCAGCATGGCGGCAAAGATCGCGGCGCAGCGGGCGGGCCTGGGTGTGGGCTGGCTGCCCGAAGCGCGCGTGGCCTCGCTGCTCAAGCGCGGCGAGCTGGTGCAGCTGGCGACCGCCGTGCCGCGCGAGCCCAACACCCTCTACATCGGCTGGCGGGCCAGCGACGGCCGCGCACTGGCCTGGTGGCTGGAGAAGCTGGGCGACCCCCGGCTGTGCCAGCGCCTCGTGGACGGCCTGGACCGCCACGTCTGAGCACGCCCTGCCCGTGGGGCATTGCGGCAAATTGCCGCTCTTTCTACCGAAGATTCCTGCATCGCCGGCGCCATCCGCTAGTAAGCTGCCGCCATTCCAAGACCGGGCCGGCGCCTGCCGAGCCTGCGGAGACAACGGAGGCGGCGCATGGAGTTCCAGGACAGCCCAACCCACAGCACGAGGTCCGCGCCAGCCAGCTGGCAGCGGCTCGCGCCCTTAGGTCTTGGCGTGGCTGCGGCACTGGCGGTGCTGGGCCTGTGCGGGCTGAACCTGCTGTCGGCAGTCATCGCACTGGCGCTGTTAGCGGCCGGCTTCGTGCTGATGCGCAGCCTCTCCCAATGGCAGGCCGGTCTGCGCGCCGAGGTGCGTGCCCATCTGGACGGCCAGCAGCAGCTGGGCGAGACGCTGCTGCCGGTCTGGAGCGGTCATATCGAGTCCACGCGCAGCCAGGTCGAGACGGCCGTCTCGGCACTGGCGGAGCGCTTCGCCGGCATCGTGCAGCAACTGGACGAGACGGCCCGCCTGTCCGACATGGCGGCTGACTCCATTGCCGGCGGCGCGGGCGGCAACGGCGGCCTGGTGGCCGTGTTCGCCCAGGGCGAGCGCGAGCTGGGCCAGGTGGTCAGGTCGCTGGAGGAGGCCATGGTCACCAAGGCCGAGATGCTGGCCAAGATCCAGACGCTGGAGCAGTACATCCGCGAGCTGCAGGACATGGCCGCCGACGTCGCCCGCATCGCCCAGCAGACCAATCTGCTGGCGCTGAACGCCGCCATCGAGGCCGCGCGCGCCGGTGAGCAGGGCCGCAGCTTCGCCGTCGTGGCGCAGGAGGTGCGGCAGCTCTCCAAGGCCTCGGCCGACACCGGCCGCAACATCGCCGCCAAGGTGACGCTGGTCAGCGACGCCATCACCGCCACCAGCAAGGCGGCGGCCGATTCGCGCGTCCGGGACGACGCAGCCACCAAACAGTCCGCCGAGATCATCGACACCGTGCTGCAGCAGTTCCGCCGCTCGACGGACGCGCTCGTCGAGTCCGGCAGCCACCTGAAGAGCGGCCGCGACTTCCTGCAGCAGGAGATCAGCGAGGCGCTGGTGCATCTGCAGTTCCAGGACCGCATCAGCCAGATCATGAGCCATGTGCGCGACAGCATCGACGGCGTGCCACCCGCGCTGCGCGAACTGCAGCAGCGCTACGAAAACGGCGGCGCCCTCGGCGCACTGGACGCCCGGAGCCTGCTGGCCTCGCTGGAGAAGACCTACGCCATGGCCGACGAGCGCAAGGTGCATCGCGGCGGCAGCAACACCAGCGCGCCCGCGCCGGCCGCGGCGGACGAGATCACTTTTTTCTAAGGTAGCAGCATGAGCAAGACGATCCTGGTGGTGGATGACTCCGCCTCGCTGCGGCAGGTCGTGGGCATCGCACTCAAGGGCGCGGGCTACACGGTCATCGAGGGCTGCGACGGCCTCGACGCGCTCAGCAAGCTGACCGGCCAGAAGATCCACCTCGTCATCAGCGACGTGAACATGCCCAACATGGACGGCATCAGCTTCGTCAAGGCCTTGAAGGCCATGCCGGCCTACCGCTTCACGCCGGTCATCATGCTGACCACCGAATCGGCCGAAGGCAAGAAGGCCGAGGGCCAGGCCGCCGGCGCCAAGGCCTGGGTGGTCAAGCCCTTCCGACCCGAGGTCATGCTCAATGCCGTCCAGAAGCTGGTGCTGCCGTGAGCCCCTCGCCCAGTCTCGCCTCGCTGAACGCCGGCGATCCCAGTCGGTCCCCCGCGGGGACGGCGATGCTTGCCGGTTCGACCGGCAAGCACATCGCCCAAGGCGGGCCGGCTTGGGAGCGGCCCGGCGCTCGGCCCGCAAAGGTGCTGACATGAGTGCCACTCTGGCGCTCGACGGTGAGCTGAGCATCTATCGCGCGGCGGAGCTCAAGCCGCTGCTGCTGCAGGCGCTGGCCAAGGCCGATGCCGGGCTGGAGATCGACCTGTCCGGCGTCACCGAGTTCGACAGCGCCGGCCTGCAGCTGCTGATGCTGGCCAAGCAGCAGGCGCGCGCGCTGAAACGCGAGCTGCGCCTGGTGGGCCACAGCCCGGCCGTGCTGGAGGTGTTCGAGTTGCTCAACGTCGCCGCCCACTTCGGCGACCCGCTGATCGTGGCCGCGTCTGCGGCGGGAGCCCGCCATGGATCTTGACGCCGCGCTGCAGACCTTCATCGCCGAGTGCCGCGAGCTGCTGGCCGACATGGAGACGGCGCTGCTGGGCATCGAGCAGGCGCCCAACCGCGACGAGGCGGTCAACGCCATCTTCCGCGCCGCCCACACCATCAAAGGCTCGGCCGGCCTGTTCGGCCTGGACCATTTCGTCAGCTTCACCCATGTGGTGGAGAGCCTGCTGGACCAGGTGCGCGACGGCAAGCTGGACATCGGCGACGAGCTGGTCGTGCTGCTGCTGTCCTGCTGCGACCACCTCACCGTGCTGACCGACGCGCTGCAGGCCGGCCACACCGAGGAAGACGCCACCAGCGCCCAGAACGCGCAACTGCTGGTCAGCCAGCTGCGCCGCTGGCTGGAGCCGCAGGCCTCGGCGCTGGCGCTGCCCGAGGTGCCGGTCGCCGATGTCGAGCGCATCGCCCGCCACGACCAGGCCGGCACGACGGAAGAGCTCTGGCACCTGTCGCTGCGCTTCGGGCCGGACGTGCTGCGCATGGGCATGGACCCGCTGTCCTTCATCCGTTACCTGAGCCAGATCGGCCGCATCGCCGCCCTTGTCACGCTGGCCGACGCCCTGCCCGCCGATGCCGACGAGATGGACGCCGAGAGCTGCTACCTCGGCTTCGAGATCGCGCTGCAGAGCAAGGCCGACAAGGCCACCATCGAGGGCGTGTTCGAGTTCGTGCAGGACGACTGCGCGCTGCGCATCCTGCCGCCGCACAGCCGCATCGAGGACTACGTGGCTCTCATCAAGGGCCTGCCCGAAGAGCCCGCGCGACTGGGCGACATCCTGGTCAGCTGCGGCAGCGTCACCGCGCGCGAGCTGCAGGCTGCGCTGGCCGCGCAGGCCCAGGGCAGCGGCAGCGGCGGTGTGGAGGCCAAGCTCGGCACCATCCTCGTCGAGCAGCAGGCGGTGCCGCCAGCCGTCGTCGACGCCGCGCTGGCCAAGCAGCGCCAGAGCAGCGAGACGCGCACGCAGGAGAGCCGCTCCATCCGCGTCGATGCCGACCGGCTGGACCACCTCATCAACCTGGTGGGCGAACTCATCATCGCCGGCGCCGGCGCCGACCTGCTGGCCCGGCAGGTGCAGCACGCCGAGCTGCAGGAGGCCACGTCGCGCATGGCCGGCCTGGTGCAGGAGGTGCGCGACGGCGCGCTGCAGCTGCGCATGGTCAAGATCGGCGCCACCTTCAACAAGTTCCAACGCGTGGTGCATGACGTGTCGCGCGAGATCGGCAAGGACATCGCGCTGCAGGTCAGCGGCGAGGACGCCGAGCTGGACAAGACCGTCGTCGAGAAGATCGGCGACCCGCTGATGCACCTGGTGCGCAACGCCATCGATCACGGCATCGAGTCCGTCGAGGCGCGGCTGGCACGCGGCAAGCCGGCCAAGGGGCTGGTCAAGCTCAACGCCTTCCACGACTCGGGCAGCATCGTCATCGAGGTCAGCGACGACGGTGGCGGCCTCAAGCGCGAGCGCATCCTGGCCAAGGCCATCGAGCGCGGCCTGGTGGACGCCGAGGCCAGGCTCAGCGACGCCGAAGTCTTCGAGCTCATCTTCGCGCCCGGCTTCTCCACGGCCGAGCAGATCACCAACCTGTCGGGGCGCGGCGTCGGCATGGATGTGGTGAAGCGCAACATCACCGCGCTGCGCGGCACCGTCGGCATCCGCAGCAGCGAGGGCCAGGGCACGACGGTCAGCGTGCGCCTGCCGCTGACGCTGGCCATCATCGACGGCTTCCTCGTCAAGGTTGGCGACTCGACCTTCGTCGTGCCGCTGGACCTCATCGAGGAGTGCATCGAGTTCGACAGCGAGTCCGGCCACGACTACTGCAACCTGCGCGGCGAAGTGCTGCCCTTCGTCAGGCTGCGCCAGTTTTTCGACATCGATGCCCCGGCGGCGCGGCGCGAGAGCGTCGTCGTCATCCAGCACGCCGGCCAGCGCGCCGGCCTGGTCGTGGATGCGCTGCTGGGCGAATTCCAGACCGTCATCAAGCCGTTGAGCCGCGTCTTCCAGCAGGTCAAGTGCATCAGCGGCTCGACCATCCTGGGCACCGGCGCCGTCGCGCTGATCCTGGACGTCGGCGCGCTGCTTCATCAGACGGGCGCCCGCCAGCACCACCGGTCCATCGCACAAGAACACTGAACCCTTTTGGGTACACGGAAGGAAGACGAATGCTCAACAAACTGACCGTCGCCACGCGGCTGAGCCTGCTGGTCGCACTGATGGCGGCCGCGATGCTGCTGATCGGCTTTGCCGGCTTGCGCGGCATGCAGTTCAGCAACGACAAGCTGAAAACGGTGTACGAGGACCGCACGGTGGCCCTGGTTCAACTCAGCAAGATTGCCGATGCGGCCTATCAGATCCGCATCAACACGCAGAAATCCGCCGAGGCCGACAAGCCGCAGGAAGCCGAGCCCTTCATGCAGACCATCGTCAAGCAGGAAGAGATCTTCAACAGTCAGGTGAAGGCCTATCTGGCCACCACGCTGACGGTCGAGGAGAAGCGGCTGGCCGAGGAATTGCAGCAGGGCTGGAGCGCCTACAACGAGGCACGCGGGCAGATCCTGGGGCTGGTCAGGGCCGGCAACCTGAAGGCTGCGGTGGAGAAGGTGCCGGGCAGCGAACCCGCGTTCCGCAACGCCCGCACCGCCTTGTCCAAATTGCGCGAGCTGCAGGAAAACGTTGCCAAGCAGGAATACGAAGAGGCGACGGCTCAGGCCGCCGCGACCATCAAGGTCAACATCGGCCTGATCCTCGGCGGCCTGGTGCTCGGCGCGCTGTTTGCCTTCGTCATCATCCGCAACCTGATGGCCCAACTGGGCGGCGAGCCCGGCTATGCGGCGGCCATGGTGTCCGAGGTGGCTGCCGGCAACCTGACCGTGGACATCCAGACCAAGCCGGGCGATACCAAGAGTCTGCTGGCCGCGATGAAGGCCATGGTGGACAAGCTCAGCCAGGTCGTCAGCGAGGTGTCCAGCGGCGCCGAGGGCATCACCGGCGCGGCCGAGCAGGTCAGCGCGACGGCGCAGTCGCTGTCGCAGGCGACCAGCGAGCAGGCCGCCGGCGTCGAGGAGACCAGCGCCTCCGTCGAGCAGATGACGGCCTCCATCTCGCAGAACACCGAGAACGCCAAGATCACCGATGCGATGGCCAGCAAGGCCGCCACCGAAGCCGCCGAGGGCGGCGAGGCGGTCAAGTCCACCGTGGCGGCGATGAAGCAGATCGCCAAGAAGATCGTCATCATCGATGACATCGCCTACCAGACCAATCTGTTGGCGCTGAACGCGGCCATCGAGGCCGCACGCGCCGGCGAGCACGGCAAGGGCTTCGCCGTCGTCGCGGCCGAGGTGCGCAAGCTGGCCGAGCGCAGCCAAGTGGCGGCCCAGGAGATCGGCGAGGTGGCCAGCAGCAGCGTCGAGCTGGCGGAGCGCGCCGGCCATCTGCTGGACGCCATCGTGCCCAACATCAAGAAGACCTCCGACCTGGTGCAGGAGATCACGGCGGCGTCCGAGGAGCAGTCCAGCGGCGTGGCCCAGATCAACTCCGCCGTCGGTCAGCTCAGCCAGACCACGCAGCAGAACGCCGCCGGCTCCGAGCAACTGGCCGCCACGGCCGAGGAGATGAGCAGCCAGGCCGAGGAGCTGCAGGCCACCATCGCCTTCTTCCGCGTGGACGGTGGCGGTGGCGGGCGGCCCGTGGCGCAGCGCCGCCGGCCGGCCGCGGGCAAGCGCCCGCCCGCGCGCGGCGGCCTGGCCGAGGCCAAGAGCGGCTTCAGCGACGCGGAGCCGGACGAGTCCCTGTTCGTCAAGTATTGATGGCCGAGGAGCTGCGCCCATGAACGCCCTCGTCCCCCAGTCCGGCGGCCGGCCGCCCGCCACGGAACCGCAGCAGTACCTGACCTTCATGCTCGGCGGCGAGGTCTTCGCCATCGGCATCCTGGCCATCAAGGAGATCATCGAATACGGCGGCATCACGCCCGTGCCCATGATGCCCAGCACGATCCGCGGCGTCATCAATCTGCGTGGCGCCGTCGTGCCGGTCATGGACCTGGCGGCCCGCTTCGGCCGCCCCAGCAGCGAGCCCGGCAAGCGCACCTGCATCGTCATCGTCGAGCTGCGCGGCCGCGAAGAGCAGCAGGTCATCGGCGTCGTCGTCGACTCGGTCAACGCCGTGCAGGAGATTGGCCCCGGCGACATCGAGCCGGCACCGGGCTTCGGCATGCGCGTGGCGCCGCAGTTCATCGCCGGCATGGGCAAGGTGAACGGCAAGTTCGTCATCCTGCTGGACATCGAGCAGGTGCTGTCCCTGCACGACATGGAGCAGTTGCAGGCCGCCAAGGCTGCCGCACCCGAAGCATGAGCCCCTCGTCCAACGAATACGTTGGCCGGTCCCCCGGGGGGACGACGATGCTTGCCGGATTGACCGGCAAGCACATCGCCATGACGGGCCGGCTTGGGAACGGCCCGGCGCTCGGCCCGCAAGTTCACGGCCATCCGCAATGGAACTCCTAACGTGATCGAACTCCACGACCAGGAGTTCGCGCGCTTCCAGTCCTTCATTTACGAAGCCGCCGGCATCAGTCTGTCCAACAACAAGAAGGTGCTGGTCAGTGGCCGGCTGGAGAAGCGGCTGCGCCACCACAAGCTGGCCAGCTACAGCGACTACCTGCGGCTCATCAGCCAGCCCGGCCACGCCGACGAGCGCCAGGTCGCCATCGACCAGCTCACCACCAACGAGACCTACTTCTTCCGCGAGCCGCGTCATTTCGAGCTTCTGCGCGCCTGGGCGCTGGCCGCGCGCGATGCCGGCCGCGGCCTGCGCGTCTGGAGCGCTGCCTGCTCCAGCGGTGAGGAGCCCTACAGCATCGCCATGGTGCTGGCCGACTGCCTGGGCGACAACCGGCCCTGGGAAGTGGTGGCCTCGGACATCAGCAGCCGCGTGCTGCAGCGTGCGCGCTGCGGCCACTATCCGCTGGAGCGCACCACCCACATCCCGCCGGCTTATCTGCAGCGCTTCTGCCTGCGCGGCACCGGCAGCGAGGCCGGCACCCTGCTCGTGCAGCGGCCGCTGCGCCAGCGCGTGCAGTTCACGCAGATCAACCTCGACCAGACGCTGCCGCCGCAGGCGGCGTTCGACGTGATCTTCCTGCGCAACGTGATGATCTATTTCAGCGCGGACACCAAGCGCCGCGTGGTGTCGCGCCTGGTGGGCCAGCTCAGACCCGGCGGCCACCTCGTGATCGGTCATTCCGAGACGCTCAACGACATCAGCACCCAGGTGCGGCCGCTGGTACCGTCGGTCTATCTCAAGCCATGACGCGATGCCCGACTACCAGAACATCTTGTTGCTGCCCGGCGAGCATTTCGCCGGCAACGAGCAGTTCCGCGTGCGCACGCTGCTGGGCTCCTGCGTGTCCATCGTGCTGTGGGAGCCCGGTCGACGCATCGGCGCGATGTCGCATTTCGTGCTGGCCGGCGGCCGCCCCGGCGTCGACCAGGCCCTCAATGGCCGCTATGGCAACGAGGCGCTGGCGTTGATGCTGGCCGACCTGCGCGCGCTGGGCGTGGAGCCCACCGACTGTGTTGCCAAGGTGTTCGGCGGCGGCGCGATGTTCGAGACCGGCCCGCGGCTGAAGCTGCCCGACGTCGGCCGCAAGAACGGCGAGGCGGCGCGCGAACTGTTGGAGCAGCACGGCATTCCCATCGTCTCCGAGAGCCTGTTCGGCGACGGCCATCGGCAGATCATCTTCAGCATCCGCACCGGCGAGGTCTGGGTGCGCCACGTCACGCAGGCGCCGACCAGCGTGTGGGGGGAGGCATGAGCATCAAGGTCATAGTGGTCGACGACTCGGCCGTCGTGCGGCAGGTGCTTTCCGGCCTGCTCAACGCCGCGCCGGGCATCGAGGTGCTGCATGCCGTGGCCGACCCGCTGCTGGCGATGGAGCGCATGAAGACGGTCTGGCCCGACGTCATCGTGCTGGACGTGGAGATGCCGCGCATGGACGGCATCACTTTCCTGCGCCACATCATGGCCGAGCGGCCCACGCCGGTCGTCATCTGCTCGACGCTGACCGAGAAGGGCGCGCAGACCTCCATGGACGCGCTGGCAGCCGGCGCCGTGGCCATCGTCACCAAGCCCAAGCTGGAGCTGAAGAAGTTCCTGCAGACCAACGCTGGCGAACTGGTGGGCGCCGTGCGTGCCGCAGCCGGGGCCAACGTGAGCCGGCTGGCGCCGCGCGCCGCCGCCTCGGGCGCGGCACCGGTCGCGCGCACCAAGCTCACGGCCGACGCGGTGCTGCCGCCCGCCGACGGCCGCGCCATGGCGCAGACCACCGAGCAGGTTGTCGCCATCGGCACGTCCACCGGCGGCACGCAGGCGCTGGAGGAGGTGCTGACCGCCCTGCCCCGCGTCTGCCCCGGCATCGTCATCGTGCAGCACATGCCCGAGAAGTTCACGGCGGCGTTTGCAGCGCGACTCAACGGGCTGTGCGCGATCGAGGTCAAGGAGGCCGCCAACAACGACCGCGTGCTGCCCGGGCGGGCGCTGATCGCGCCGGGTGGCAAGCACATGATCCTGCGCCGCAACGGCGCGCAGTATTTCGTCGAGGTGGCTGACGGGCCGCTGGTCAACCGCCATCGGCCGTCGGTGGACGTGCTGTTCCGCTCGGTCAGCCGCTGCGCCGGCGCCAATGCCCTGGGCATCATCATGACCGGCATGGGCGACGACGGCGCCGCCGGCCTGCTGGAGATGCGCCAGGCCGGCGCCCGCACGCTGGGCCAGGACGAGCGCAGCTGCGTCGTCTACGGCATGCCCAAGGAGGCGGTCAAGCGCGGCGCGGTGGAGCGCAGCGTGACGCTGGGCGCCATCGCGAACGAGATCGTGCAGCAGATGTCGCGCAGCGGCGGCCTGCGGGGAGAGGCTCCGTGAGCGGCGACCCCATGAGCGAGCTGGTGGCCCTCGTTGTCGAGGACAGCGCCGTGCAGCGCAACCATCTGGTGTCGCTGGTAGAGGAGCTGAAGATAGGCACGGTGCTGCAGGCCGCCGACGGCCTGGAGGCGCTGCGCATGCTGGAGCAGCAGCCGCAGCGGCGCATCTTCCTCGTCATCACCGACATCGACATGCCGGGCATGGACGGCATCGAGCTGATCGGCCGCCTGGCCGAGGGCGGGCAGGTGGAGAACCTCATCGTCACCAGCGCGCGCGACCCACGCCTGCTGGAGACGGTGGAGAGCATGGGCGCGGGCGAGAAGCGGTTGAAGCTGCTGGGCACCCTGCCCAAGCCGGTCACGGCCGCCGCGCTGGCGCGCATGGTCGAGCACTCCCGGCCACGCCAGGGCGGCGCCGGGCCGCGCCTGCAGTTCGAGCCGGACGAAGCCGAGATCTGCCGCGCATTGAAGGCGGGCGAGTTCATTCCTTTCGTGCAGCCCAAGGTGAGCATCGCCACGGGCCTGGTCAAGGGGGTCGAGGCGCTGGCCCGCTGGCAGCACCCGCAGCACGGCCTGCTGGGCCCGCAGGTCTTCATCGAGCGCATCGAGGGCACGCCGCTGATGGCGCGCTTCACGCTCTCCATGGTGGAGCAGGCACTGCGCCATCTGCAGGACTGGCGGCGCGCCATGCCGGCAATGACGCTGTCGCTGAACCTGTCGGCCGACGACCTGTCGGACCAGGGCTTCGTCGACCGGCTGACCGACCTCGTCACCCAGCACGGCGCGACGCCTGCGGCGCTGATCTGGGAGGTCACCGAGACCATGATCATGAACAGCCAGGCCATGGCCAACCTGGCGCGCCTGGGCCTGAAGGGCTTCGGGCTGTCGATGGACGACTACGGCATCGGTTATTCGTCCATGCAGACGCTGTCGCGCAGCCCGTTCACCGAGCTCAAGATCGACCGCATCTTCGTCAACGGTGCCAGCGAGCGCAGCAACCGCCGCGCCATCCTGAACAGCTCGCTGGACATGGGCAAGCGCCTGGGCGTGTGCACAGTGGCCGAGGGCGTGGAGACCGTCGAGGACTGGCGGCTGCTGGCCGAGCTGGGCTGCGACATAGCCCAGGGCTATCTGATCGCCCGACCCATGCCGGCCGGGGAGCTGATTGGCTGGTGCCGCAGCGAACGGGGCCGGTTGCGGGCGCTAGCCGCGAGCAAGGCAGCCTAGGCCGCCGGCAGCGTCAGCCTGGCGATGCAGCCGCGTGGCGCGGCGGGCAGCAGTTCGGCGCTGCCGCCATGGCGCTCGGCGATCTCGCGCGCAATGGCCAGGCCCAGGCCGCAGCCCTCGCCGTGGGCCGAACCGCGCACGAAGCGCTCGAAGGCGCGCTCGCGCAACTCGGGCGCCAGGCCCGGGCCGTTGTCCTCGACGTCCATCCACACGTCGTCGCCCGCACGGCGCAGCTTCACCGTGATCGTCGCGCCCGCGCCGGCATAGCGCACGGCGTTGTCGATGAGGTTGATGACGGCCTCGCGCAGCAAGACCTCCACGCCCTGCACGCTCAGGCCCTCGTGGGCGATCTCCACACCCAGGTCGCAACCTGCAGCCAGCGCGCGGGGCACCCAGTCGGCCACCACCTCGCGCACCAGGCGGGCACAGTCCACCGCCGCCCAACCCTGGGCCGCCACGGCCTCGGGCTCGGTGCGGGCCAGCGTCAGCAACTGGGACACGAGGCGCGCGGCGCGCACGGCACTCTCGCGCACGCGCTCCAGGCGCTGGCGCAGGGCCGGGTCGGTGGTGGCGTCGAGCGCCAGTTCCGTCTGGCTCTTCAGCCCGGCCAGCGGCGTGCGCAGCTGGTGGGCCGCGTCGCTGATGAAGCGGCGCTGCGTGGCCAGGCTGTGCTGCACCTGGCCCAGCAGCTCGTTGACGGCGCCGGCCAGCGCCCGCACCTCGGGTGGCGCGGCCTGCAGCTCGATGGCGTCCAGCGCGTCGGCGCGTCGGCCCTCCATCTGCTGCTGCAGCTCGGCCAGCGGCGCCAGGCCTTTGCGGATGCCGGCCCACACGCCCATGCTCATCAGCGCGATCAGCAGGGACAGGGGCAGAGCAGTGTCAAGCAGCATGCGCCGCGCCAACAGGTCGCGCGGGGCGCTTGAGCGGGCGATCTGCACGCGCAGAGCCGATTCCGGCGCGCCGGCGGCGGCAAGCTGCAGGTCCAGCGACACGACGCGCATGGGCTCGGGCACGGTGGCGTCGAAGAACACGGGTTCGCCGATCGCGCCAGCCTCGGGCGGAGGTGGCATGCGCGCATCACCCAGCAACAACTGCCCCGGCGGCGAGCTGACCATGTAGATAACACGCTCATCGGGGTCGGCCGGGTTGACGCTCAGGATGTCCTGCGCCGAGCGCGGCAGGTCCACGAACAGCCCGCTGGCCGTGGGCCGGATCTGCCGCGCCAGCGCGCGCGCGGCCTGCAGCAGGCTGGCGTCCACCAGCTCGTCGGCATGCCGGCTGGCCACGCGGTAGGCGCCGAACGCCGCCACCAGCCACAGCACGATCTGCGGCAGCAGCAGCCACAGCAGCAGTTGCCGGTGCAGCGAGCGGCCGGCTTGCGCGGTCACGACGCGGTGGCTTCGAGCAGATAGCCCAGGCCGCGCACGGTACGCACGGCCAGGCCCGAGCCTTCGAGCTTCTTGCGCAGGCGGTGGATATAGACCTCCAGCGAGCCGCCATCGTCGCTGCCCCAGGCGTCGGCGATCTGCGCCTTGGTGACGACACGGTCGCGCTCGGTCAGCAGCAGGTCCAGCAGCGTCCATTCGCGCGGGCTGAGGTCCACGGGCTCGCCGGCGATGCTGGCGCGGCGCGCAGCGCGGTCCAGCGTCAGGCCGCGCAGCTGCTGGGCGGCGCTGCTGCGCCGGCCGCGGCGCAGCAGCGCGTGCAGGCGCGCCTCCAGCTCGGGGAAGTCGAAGGGCTTGGTCAGGTAGTCGTCGGCACCGGCCTGCAGCCCGGCCACGCGGTGCTCCAGCGCGTCCAGCGCCGTCAGCACGAGGATGGGCAGCGTGCGGCCGGCCTCGCGCACACGCTTGAGCACGGTGAGACCGTCCACCAGCGGCAGGCCCAGGTCGAGGATGGCGACGTCGAAGTCCTGCTTGCGCAGCAGGTACTCGGCCACGGCGCCGTTCTCGGCCCACTCGACCTTGAACGAGGCGTTCGCCAATTGCTGCTGCAGGGCGTCGGCCAGCAGGGGGTCGTCTTCGGCGAGCAGCAGGTTCATGGGGGTCACACTTTAGTCGCGCCGACCCTTATGGTTAATACGATATTAAGTTTATTAATTGTCGGTAATCATGGCGGCATGTTCCGCGCCTTTGCCCTCGCCACGGCTCTGTTGCCCGCCGTCGCCTTGGCCGGGCCGCAGGCGGACGTGGTGCATTGGTGGACGTCCCCCGGCGAGACCGCCGCCATGCATGCGCTGGCCGACGCCTACCGCGCCGCCGGTGGCCAGTGGCGCGACATCGCCGTCGTCGCCTCCGAGCAGGCGCGCGCCGTCGTGCTGGAGCGCATCAAGGCCGGCAACCCGCCGATGGCCGCCCAGTTCAATCCGTCGCAGCCGTTCCGGCAACTGGCCCGCCAGGGCCGGCTGAACGCGCTGGACGACGTCGCGCGCCAGGACCGCTGGGCCGAGACCCTGCCCGCCGTGCTGCTGGACGCCGTGCGCGTGGATGGCCACTTCTACGCCGTGCCGCTGAGCGTCCACATGCCGGCCTGGCTGTGGAGCTCCAAGGCGGCGCTGACCCGGGCCGGCGTGAAGCAGGAGCCGCGCAGCATGGCCGAACTCTTCGCCACGCTCGACAGGCTGAAGGCGGCCGGCCTGATCCCGCTCGCCCACGGTGGCCAGCCCTGGCAGGACCTGAACCTCTTCTCGGCCGTGCTGGCCAACCAGGGCGGGCGCGAGCTCTATCTCGCCGTGTTTCGCGACCGCGATGCGGCGGCCCTGCAGGGCGAGGCGCTGCGCCAGGTGCTCGCCAGCTACAAGAAGTTGCGCCGTTATGTCGATGCCGCCTCGCCGGGCCGCAGCTGGAGCGACACGACGGCCCTGCTCATCAGCGGCCGCGCCGGCCTGGCCTTCATGGGCGACTGGGCCAAGGGCGAATTCGCCCAGGCCGGCCAGCAGCCGGGCCGCGACTACGGCTGCACGCCGGGCCTGAGCGCGCGCTCGCCCTATATCGTCGACGGCGACGTGCTGGTGTTCCCGAAGGACAAGGACGGCAGTGTGCTGCCCGCCCAACGCCTGCTCGCGCGAGTGGCGACGGCGCCGGCCACGCAGCTGGCCTTCAGCGCCCGCAAGGGCTCGGTGCCCGTGCGCACCGACCTCGACACCCGCACGCTCGACACCTGCGCTCAAGCAGGCGCGGCCGCGCTGCGCGACGCCGGCCGCCTGGTGGGCAACACCGAGATGCTGCTGGCGCCCGAACAACTGACGGCGCTCGAACGTGCCGTCAGCGATTTCTGGAACCGCGACATCCCTATCCAGACGGCGCAGCAGACGCTCGCCAGGATTCTTCAGAACAACGACAGCCCCGACAGGAGACAGCCTTGACCCGCGTTCACATCCAGGACCTCAGCATCCGCTTCGGCAGCCACGACGTCATCAAGGGGCTGGACCTCGACGTCAACAGCGGCGAGTTCCTCGTGCTGCTGGGCCCCTCGGGCTGCGGCAAGTCCACGCTGCTGCACACCATCGCCGGGCTCAACCCCGTCAGCGGCGGCAGCATCCAGATCGGCGAGCAGGACATGACGAACGCCGAGCCCAGCCAGCGCGGCGTGGGCATGGTGTTCCAGAGCTACGCGCTCTACCCGACCATGACGGTGAAGGAGAACCTCGCCTTCCCGCTCAAGATGGCCAAGACGCCCAAGGCCGAACTGGAAAAGCGCGTTGCCGCCGCCGCAGACATGCTGCAGCTGGGCCCCTTGCTGGAGCGCCGGCCCGGCCAGCTCTCCGGCGGCCAGCGCCAGCGTGTCGCCATCGGCCGCGCGGTGGTGCGCGAAGCCAAGGTGTTGCTGCTGGACGAGCCGCTGTCCAACCTCGACGCCAAGCTGCGCACCGACCTGCGCCGCGAGCTCAAGCTGCTGCACGCGCGGCTGGGCAACACCATGATCTACGTGACCCACGATCAGGTCGAGGCCATGACGCTGGCCACGCGCATCGTCGTCATGCACCAAGGCGTCATCCAGCAGATCGGCACGCCGGCGGAGGTCTACGAGAAACCGAAGAACCTGCTGGTGGCAGGCTTCGTCGGCTCGCCGGCCATCAACCGCGTGGAAGGTCAGGTGGGCGAAGGTGCCCTGTTCGTCGCGCCCGGCATCAGCCTGCCGCTGCCCGCCGCGCTGGCCTCGCGCAAGCAGGGCGAGACACTGACGCTGGCCGTGCGACCCGAGAACGTGCGCCTGGAAGCCGGCCAGCCCTTCGCGGCCGAGATCCAGCTGGTCGAGCCGCTGGGCAACCAGCATGTGGTGTGGATGGGCTGCGCCGGCACCACCGTGTCGGCCGTGCTGCCGGGTCAGCCGGTGGTGGCGGATGGGGCCAAGGTCGCGTTCGGCTTCGATGCGGCGAAGACGATGTGGTTCGATGCGGCGGGGGAGCGGATAGCGGTGTGAAGAGGCCAGGTTTGGCGTCGCCGGATTGACACCGCGGACGGGAGCTCGCTTGCAAGTCGTCCGTTGAGCGTTGAAGCGGGCGCCGGAAAAAACAAAAAAGGGAACGTACACAACACGTTCCCCTTTTGCCTGATTCAGCGCCGCCCGATTCGTTCACCGCGATCAACTGCCGGCAGGGACCTGCACCACGCGCTCTTGCCGGACTCACAACGAAAAACGGGCCGCTGTCGCGGCCCGTTGAATAAGCGGACAGGCCCCGAGGGGCCCGCTTGGTCGATCAGAAGCGGTGACGCAGGCCCACCATGGCACCGCCGCGCTTTTGCGCGCCGTTCGCGAACGCCACGGCGCCGCTGAATTTGGTGTAGTCCACTTCGAGGTAGGCGTCGGTACGCTTGGAGAAGGCGTAGTCGGCGACTGCCGCGAAGAAGTCGCCCTTGCTGGTGCCTGCAAACGCTTGGTGCGTCTGCGTTGCATACCAGTAATGGCCACCCAGGTTCAACTGCGGCGTCAGTTGATAGGTCACGCCAGCCGACCACATTTCACGCTTGGAGACGCTGTTGCCAGCCGCGTTGACGGCGTTCTGCGCGTTCATCAGGCCGCTGGTGTAGGCGGCTTGCAGCAGGCTGCCCGTGTCGAACTTGTTCTGAGCCCAGGACAGGTTCAGGTACAGCGGACCAGCCGTGTAGGAGCCGCCGATCGTCGTGGCCTTGACCTTCTTGCCGGCCGTGTCACTCACCTGCAGGTAAGCGCCGCCGAAGCCGAAGGTGCCGTCCGAGTAGCGCAGCAAGCCGCCTTGGGACTTGTTCTGCGAATTGCCTTCACCGGCGGACACCTGGATCTCGGCATAGACGTTGCCGAATTGGCCCAGGTACTTCACCATGTTGTCCTGACGCGCGCCGGCAGACAGGCCGATCTCAGGCTTGTAAGCCTCGATGTACGGCGAGTAGCGGAAGGACGCATACGTCGACGTGTAGATGTCGAACAGGATGTTGTACTGACGGCCGAGGCGGACCTGGCCGAAATCGCTGGATTGCAGGCCAACCCAGGCCTGGCGCCAGAAGTCGGTTGCCGAAGAAGTCACGCCCGTGTCGGAATTGAAGCGGTGCTCCATGTTCACGAGTGCCTTGAGGCCGCCACCCATGTCTTCGGTGACATTCACACCGAGACGGCTTTGCGACATGCCACCCGGGATGAGTTGCTTGTCGGACTGGCCCGCGTTGGAATTCGTGGTGTAACGCGCAGCTGCGTCCACGATGCCGTACAGGGTGACGCTGGACTGGGCCCAGGCGGCGGAAGTGCTGGCGGCCAGAATGGCGAGGGCCAAAGTAGCTTTTTTCATCAAGGTTGTCTCCTGCGAAGAAAAGTGAACCGTCTTATTCTCAGCGAAGCACTGCGTCGGGGCGCTATGCCTGTTGTTCCTTGCCCACATCGGTTCCCCGCGCCCCAATCGTGGGCAGGCAACAAAAAAGCCGCCCGAAGGCGGCTTGTCTGATCGGCAGCGACTGAGAAGCCGCCCCAAGAAATCAGAAGCTGTGGCGGACGCCGACGTCGAAGCCGCTGGACTTCTGGCCGTTGGCCACGGCCGGGGAACCCGACACGGCGAAGCGACCCAGGCCGTTGTTGTCGATCTGGCCGTAGGTCGTGTACAGCGCGGTGCGCTTGGACAGGTTGTAGATGTAGCCGATCGCGAACAGCTTGGCATCACCCACGCCGCTCAGGGCTTCGGCCGCGCCGTTGGCCTTGGCATCCGTGTAGGAAGCGTTGATCTGGCCTTGGCCCAGGGGCACAGTCACGGCAACCGTGTAGATGGTCTGCTTGAGGGCGTTGTATTTGCCTTCAGAGTAGATAAACGACGGCTTGGCGAAGACCAGGTCGTAGGACATGCCGACCGAGGTCAGCTTGTACTTGCCAGCCACGCCGGTAGCGTTGGCGTACGTGCCGGACACGTGCAGGGGGCCGGCCTTGTAGCCCAGGCGAGCCGACTCGTGCTTGTTGTTGCTGCCGCCTTCGCCGGCGGCAACGTCCACGCCACCGTAGAAGCCACCCAGATCATTCGGCAGCGAGTAGGAAGCCAGGTTGTCGGCGCGACCGATGGCCGTGCTGTTGCCGCTGCCCAGGTTGCTGTAGAGGGCGCCGACGCTGCCCAGGCCCGTGAAGGCATAGGGGTCGAACTCTTCGATGTGCAGACGCGAGGCCGTCTTGTTGCGGCCCAGGCGCACTTCGCCGAAGTCGCCAGACAGGCTCACGGTGGCACGACGGCCCCAGAAGGCACCGCCGCCGCCGGCAACGCCGGTGTCGACACCGACTTCGGATTCCAGCCAGAAACCGGCCTTGAGGCCGCCGCCCAGGTCTTCCGTGCCGCGCACGCCGAGACGACTGGTGTTCAGACCGCTGGAGTCAAGCTTCTTCAGCGTTTGGCCGCTGGACTTGGTGTAGCGGAGGTCGGCGTCCATGACACCGAACAGCGTGACAGAGGATTGCGCAACAGCAGCGCCGCCGGTCAGACCGAGGACGGCCAAGGCAATCAGAGCTTTCTTCATTCGATACTCCTAGATATTCATCCGAGCCGCCGACCGAGACGGCGCGGCGGCTTACCTCCTGTGAGGAAGTGCGCGTATTCCACTACAGGTTTGGCCGATTCGGGAATTTACGGATGTGGAATTGTGTGTTGCCGTTGCCCGACCACAACGACCGACCTTGTCACGAAATCTTCATATCAATAGACGTTAACTGCATGCATTCGCAAACAGGCCCTGCATCCTTTCGCGCCATCAGCTTTGGCGATCGCCTGCTTGGCGCGCTCGATTCCGGCCTGCGAACGGTCTTCGCGCCGACACGCGCCGCACGCCCCTCGCCCGCCGCAGGTTTGGCCTCAGCCGCGCTGAGCGCCGCCGAGGCGCGGGAAGCCGGTGCATTGATGCGGGTCAACCACGTCGGGGAAATCTGCGCCCAGGCCCTCTATCAATCGCAGGCGCTGTTCGGCCGCAGTGATGAGTTGCGCCGGCATTTCGAGCAGGCGGCCGAGGAGGAGCTGGATCACCTGGCCTGGACGGCCGAGCGCGTCGCCGATCTCGGCACGCACACCAGCCATCTGGCACCTCTTTGGTGGGCCGGTGCCTTCGCCTGCGGCAGCCTCGCCGGACTGGCGGGCGACCGCCGCAGCCTGGGCTTTGTCGTCGAGACCGAGCGCCAGGTCGAAGCGCATCTGGCCTCGCATCTGGACCGGTTGCCCGAAGGCGACACCGCATCGCGAGCCATCGTCGAGCAGATGAAGCGCGAGGAGGCCGAGCACGCCGACGCTGCTCTTGCTGCCGGCGCCCTGCCCTTGCCGGCGCCCGTGCGCAGCCTGATGCGAGCGGCGGCCAGGGTCATGACGACCGTGGCTCATCGCGTCTGACTCAGCCCTCGACGACTTCGAAGGACGTGCTGATCGCCGAGGTCTTGGCCAGCATGGCCGTCGCCGAGCAATATTTTTCGTGCGACAGCGTGACGGCGCGCTCGACGATCTCGGGCTTCAGACCCTTGCCGCTGACGACGAAGTGGAAGTGGATGGCCGTGAAGACCTTGGGGTCGCTGGTCGCGCGCTCCGCCTTCAGCACGACCTTGCAGCCGCGCACGTCGTGGCGGCCCCGCTTCAGGATGAGGACGACGTCATAGGCCGTGCAGCCGCCCGTGCCGGCCAGCACGGTTTCCATGGGCCGGGGCGCCAGGTTGCGGCCACCGCCATCGGGGGCGCCGTCCATGGACAACACATGGCCGCTGCCGGTCTCGGCAACGAAGCTCATGCCACTCGGGCCCTCGGGACCCAGCCAACTGACTGTGCATTCCATCGTCATCTAGGGAGCGAACTCCAATTTGTTCACAGAAAAATATTGCACCGCAGCATAACTGGACGCTAAACTGCAAGCACGCGAAAACGCTTTCGCACCGATTGTCTCCTCCACCGCCTCCATGGTGGATTCAACCCGAGCTTGCAAGAGCTCGGGTTTTTTTTGACTTTCGTTTTGGCCAACGCCTCGCTGCGCGAGGCGTTGCGGCGCTGGCGCACCGCAGGCCTGCGGCCTTTCGCCAAAACGCCCGTCCGCGCCGCAAGGCGGCGCGAGGTCCGGCCGAGAGCGCACGGGGGGTCTCTTATCATGCGGCGCCACAACGCCCCCATGGAGACCCGATGAGCGCCCCCTCGCGCCGCAAAGCACCCGCAACCCAGGTGCCCGCGATGCTGCCGCCCGGCAGCAGCTATCTGCAGCGCATCCTGAACGCCCGGGTCTACGAGGTCGCCCGCGAGACCGCGCTCACCGCGGCCACCAAGCTGTCCAAACGCCTGTCCAACAAGGTCTGGCTCAAGCGCGAGGACGAGCAGGATGTCTTCAGCTTCAAGCTGCGCGGCGCCTACAACAAGATGGCGCATCTGACGCCCGAGCAGCGCGCTGCCGGCGTCATCTGCGCCTCGGCCGGCAATCACGCCCAGGGAGTGGCGCTGTCGGCCAAGAAGCTGGGTTGCCGCGCCGTCATCGTCATGCCCGTGACGACACCTCAGCTCAAGATTGACGCTGTCAAGGCGCTGGGCGGCGAGGTCGTGCTGCACGGCGAAAGCTTCACCGACGCCTACGGACGCGCGCTGGAGCTGGAGAAGGCGCAAAACCTGTCGTTCGTGCACCCCTTTGACGACCCCGACGTCATCGCCGGCCAGGGCACCATCGCGATGGAGCTGCTGCGCCAGCATCCCGGCCCCATCGACGCCATCTTCGTCGCCATCGGCGGCGGCGGCCTGATCTCGGGCGTCGCCGCCTATGTGAAAGCGCTGCGGCCCGACATCAAGATCATCGGCGTGCAGACCACCGATTCCGACGCGATGCTGCGCTCGGTCAAGGCCGGCAAGCGCGTGACGCTCGCCGATGTCGGCTTGTTCGCCGACGGCACGGCCGTGAAGCTGGTCGGCGAGGAGACTTTTCGCATCGCCCGCGAGCTGGTGGACGACTACATCGTCGTCGACACGGACGCCGTCTGCGCAGCGATCAAGGACGTCTTCGAGGACACGCGCTCCATCCTGGAACCCTCAGGCGCGATGAGCGTCGCCGCCGTCAAGCAATACGCGGCGACGTCCGGCGCCAAGGGTCAGACCTTGATCGCCATCACCTGCGGCGCCAACATGAACTTCGACCGCCTGCGCTTCGTCGCCGAGCGGGCCGAGGTGGGCGAGCATCGCGAGGCGCTGTTTGCCATCACCATCCCCGAGGCGCGCGGCAGCTTCAAGCGCTTCTGCGAACTGCTCGGGCCGCGCAGCGTCACCGAGTTCAACTACCGCATCGCCGATGCCGACGTGGCCCACATCTTCGTCGGCATCGCGATCTCCAAGCCGGACGACGCCGCCAAGCTGGCCCGCACCTTCACGAAGGCGGGCTTCGAGACGCTGGACCTGACCAACGACGAGCTCGCCAAGCAGCATATCCGCCACATGGTGGGCGGGCGCAGCGAGTTGGCGCGCGACGAGCGGCTGTACCGCTTCCTGTTCCCGGAGCGGCCGGGCGCGTTGATGAAGTTCCTGTCCAGCATGCACCCGGACTGGAACATCAGCCTCTTCCACTACCGCAACCAGGGCGCGGACTACGGCCGCATCCTCGTCGGCATCCAGGTGCCCAAGGGCGACGCCGCCGCGCTAAGGGAATTCCTCGGAGGGTTGAATTACCCATTCGAGGATGAAACAACGAACCCGGCCTACCGCTTGTTCCTGGGTTGAGTTGAAATCCGGGGGTATGACAACGCCTGCGCCATGACCGTCGCCCAACAGTCGCTGATTTCCCCCACAGCCAATCCAGAGCTTGAAAAAGCGCTGCGCGACCGCGTCGACCGCCGCTCGGCCATTGCCGGCGGCCTGGGCGAACTGGAGCCCCTGGCCGTTCGCCTGGGGCTCGTGCAGAACAGCCTGACGCCGCGCTTCCGCGACCCCGTGCTGGGCCTGTTTGCATCCGACCACGGCATCGTCGTCGACGGGGTCGGCGCCCAGTGGGGCCGGGCCACCAAGGACCAGGTGCAGATGGCGCTGCACGCACAGCTGCCCGTGTCAGTCTTTGCCCGGCTGCAAGGCCTGCACCTCACCGTCGTCGACTGCGGCGTGGCAGACAACCTGCCGCCCCACGCCCGGCTGCTGGCGCGCAAGGTCGCTCACGGCACGCGCAATGCACGCACGGCGCTGGCCATGAGCGTGGAGCAGGCCCACGCCGGCGTGCGCGTCGGCATGGAGATCGCCGACAACCTGCCCGGCAACGTGCTGGCCTGTGCGGCCATGGGTCAGGGCTCGGCGGAATGCGCGGCCCTGGTGCTGTCGCGCCTCGCCGATCAGCCGGTGCGGGACTTCGTCGTCTCCGGCCCGACGATGCGTCAGGACGACCTCATCCACCTGCTCGACGTGTTGCACGGCGCCCAGGCGCGCCACCGCGATGCCAAGGACCCGATGGACCTGCTGGCGGCCTTTGGTGGCCATGAGCTGGCCGTCATGGTGGGTGCCATGCTGGTGGCGGCCAGCAAGCGCAGCCTCATCATCGTTGACGGTATCGCCGCCTGCGCCGCGCTCAAGCTCGCGTCACTGATCTGCGCGCCGGTGACCGACTACGCCGTGTTCTGCCGCAGTCACGTGCACCGCGGCCTGGACGAAGCCCTGGCCCTCTTCCACGCCTCGGCGCTGCTGGAACTGGGCATGGACAGCGCCGACGGCACCGGCGCGGCACTGGCCTGGCCCATGATCCGCTCGGCGGCAGCGCTGCTGACCGACCTGCACGAGGTGGCCGAGGCGCGCCTGGCTATCAGGCCGGAACCTGGTGCCCACGTGCCCACGCTGGGCGCCTGAACCTCAGCGAGGCTGGCCGCGCGGGCCGGGGCCCGATGCGGCCAGCGGCAGGCCATAGGCGGGCGGCGCGGCAGCGGGGGGCGGTGGCATTTGGGGCATCTGCGCCATCGTTCCCGGCGGGTTGCCACCCAGGACCACGGGTGACGGCGCCGCCGCCATCAGCGAGCCCGTTGCGGGCGCCACCGGCGGGCTCATCTGCAGCACCTGCGTGGGCGCCTGGCCCACCCGGCCCAGGCCGGCACTGCGCGCATCCACGCGCAGCAGGCGTAACTCGCCATCGACGACAGCCCCGACGCGCACCGTGCGCGTCACGCCATCCACCTCGATCAATGCAACGCCCTCGCCAGCTTCAGCGGCCTTGGCACTCTTGGGCGCCACGACGCCAACCAGACGCAACCGCGTGGACGGCGCCAGTTCGGGCTCGGCCGCAGCCTCGGGTGCCTCCGCGCCGAGCAAGCGAGCCAGGTCGACCGGACCCGACCTGACCTCGCTGGCGGGCAGCACCGACGCCGGCATGGCCAGCGGCCGGGCGAACAGCTGCAGACCCCAGTAAGCCACCGTGCCGCCGAGCAGCAGCCACACCCAGAACGCCATCAATCGAGCAAGCATGGCCCATTATGATGGCCCGCTCACTGCAGCCTAAGCGCTCCCCCATGCCTGCCCTGCGTCGCTCCCCCATCGCCCGCGGCTTCACGCTGATCGAACTGCTGGTCGTGCTTGCCATCATGGGCGTACTCGCCGCCATCGTCGTGCCCAACGTGATGGACCGCCTCGATGGGTCCCGCGTCACCGCGGCCCGTACCGAGATCAACAACCTGATGCAGGCGCTCAAGCTTTACAAGCTCGACAACCAGCGATACCCCAGCGCCGAGCAGGGCCTGGACGCCCTCGTCCACAAACCCACAGCCGGCACGCCGCCGCCGAACTGGAAACCCTACATCGACAAGCTGCCCATCGACGCCTGGGGCAATCCTTACCAGTACGCCAACCCGGGCGTGAAGGGCGAGATCGATGTCTACAGCTTCGGCGCCGACGGCCGCGCCGGCGGCGAGGGCAATGACGCGGACATCGGCTCCTGGCAGTAAGCCGCGCGGCTTCACGCTGATTGAGTTGCTCGTCGTGGTGGCGTTGATCGCCATCACCAGCGCAACGATTTCTCTGGCCCTGCGCGACCCCGCCGAGCTGCAACTGCAGCGCGAAGCCCAGCGCCTTGCGGCGCTGCTGGAGACGGCACGCGCCGAGAGCCGGGCCTCGGGCCTGACCGTGCGCTGGATCCCCAAGGCCATCAAGACCGGCGACGACTTCCGCTTCGAGGGCCTGCCGCGCACCATCCAACTGCCGTCGCGCTGGCTCGGTGACCCGGTGGCCGTGACCATCGCGAACGCCAGCGCCGCCAACCCCGGCCTGCTGCTCGGGCCCGAGCCCGTCATCCCGGCCCAACGCCTGCAGCTGCAGCTGGGCAGCCAGCGCGTCGTGCTGGGCACCGACGGCTTGTCGGCCTTCGACGTCATCAACCCGCAATGAACACGCAGCGCGGCTTCACGCTGATCGAGGTGCTCGTGGCGCTCGTCATCGTCGCCATTGCGCTGGGCGCAGGCATCAAGGCCGCCGGCGCGCTGGCCAACAATGCCGACCGGCTGGCCCAGGTCAGCGCGGCGCAGTGGTGTGCCGAGAACATGCTGACCGAGCTGCGGCTGACACAGCAGTTCCCCGACATCGGCGAGTCGCCCTTCTCCTGCGAGCAACTGGGCCGCACCTATGGCGGCAAGCTCAAGGTGGGCGCAACGCCCAACCCGCTGTTCCGCCGCGTCGACGCCGACGTGGCCGACGACGAGGGCCGGCCGATGCTGACGCTGTCCACCATCATGGGCAAGCCATGAACAACCTGGAGCCCCCACGCGCCTTGCAGTCGCTGCCCCCCACGGGGGCGCTGGCCGGCTTGGGACGGCCCGACGCCAGCCAGGTTCGCGGCTTCACCCTCGTCGAAGTGCTCGTCGCCCTGGTCGTCATGGCGACGATGGCGGCCATGGCCTGGCGCGGCATCGACGCGCTGGTGAAGAGCCGCGAGATCGCGCAGGCGCGGCTGGCTCAGACCGCGCGCCTGCAGACCGTGCTGGCCCAGTGGGAGGTCGACCTGCGCGCGCTGCAGGACAGCCACAGCAGCGTGCAGCCCATCGCCTTCGACGGCGGCAACCTCGTGCTGACGCGCCAGGTGCCGACGGGCCTGCAGATTGTCGTCTGGAGCCTGCGTGACAGCAGCCTGTGGCGCTGGGAAAGCCCGAGCGTGCGGACCATCCAGGACCTGGAGAACGAGCGCCAGCGCGGCCTGCAGCAACTGGCCCAAGGCAACCCGGCGCTGCGGGCCTTCGACGGCGTGGCCGGCTGGCAGTTCTATTGCTTCTGGGGCAACGCCTGGAGCAACTGCCAGTCCACCGGTGGCACGGCGCAGACCAACGCCGGCCCGGTCAACCCCAAGGCTTCCAGCCAGACACCGGCCGGCCTGCGCATCGCCATGCAGTTCGCCGAAGGCAGCGGCCTGCTTGGCACGCTGACGCGCGAGCTGGAGGTTACTGTCCGATGACAGTCCGCCGGCATGAACGCGGCGCCGCTCTGCTGACCGCCATGATCATCGTCACGCTGATCGCCAGCCTGGCGGCCGGCATGGTCTGGCAGCAATACCGCGCCGTGCAGATCGAGGCCGCCGACCGCGCCCGCGCGCAGAGCACCTGGATCCTGCAGGGCGCGCTGGACTGGGCGCGGCTCATCCTGAAGGAGGACGCCCTGGCGAACCGCCAGAAGCCCGTCGACCACCTTGGCGAGCCCTGGGCCGTGCCCCTGGCCGAGGCGCGGCTGTCCACCTTCCTGGCCGCTGACCGCACTGCAGCCACCGACGACGAAGGCCCAGAGGCCTTCCTGTCCGGCACCATCGAAGACGCCCAGAGCCGCTACAACCTGCGTGCCCTGATGGCCGGCGCCCAGGTGGACCCGCTGGAGCAGCGCGTGCTGGAGCGGCTGTGCAGCCAGGTCAACGCGCCGCCGGGCACGGCCGCCGTCATCATCAGCGGGCTGCGCGCCGCCTTCCCGGCGCCGGCCAGCGGCGCCAGCGGGCCGGCCAGCGGCGCGGCCCCCAACGACAGCGGCCCCCTCCAGCCCGCCGGCCTCGACCAACTCGCCTGGCTGGGGCTGGACGCTGCCACGCTGGCACGCCTGCAGCCCTATGTCGTGCTGCTGCCCAAGCTCACGCCGGTCAACCTGAACACCGCGCCACGCGAGGTCATCTACGCCCTGTTCGATGGCAACGACCTCGCCTCCGCCGAGCGCCTGGTGCAGGCCCGCAAGGCCCAGCCGCTGCAGAACACCGCCGACGCCACGCCTTTGCTGCCCGCCACCGTGCAGATCACCGCCGGCCGCGCGTCGGTGGACTCGGCCTTCTTCGTCGTTACCGGCCGCCTGCGGCTGGATGAGCGGCAGCTGGAGCAGCGTTCGCTGATCGAGCGCCAGGGCACGAACATGGTCGTGCTGGCCCGCGAGCGCATCAACCAACTGTTGGACCGTTGACCGATCTTTACCGCCCGCCTTTGATTCGAGCCTTCACTGCCACAGCCCCCTCCTAGAATGCGCCGCGCCTGCCTGCCCCTATGAGCACCCTGCTGCTGTTCCTGCCCGCCCGAGCGCGCCTGCGCGCCCTGGGCAGAGCCGCGCCCGCGACGACCGCGCTGCGCGAGTACGACTGGGCGCTGACGGCCGATGGCCGCCACGTCGAGCGCGAAGGCCGCTCCGCCGCCACCGCGCTGCCGGCGGCCGACAGCGTCATCGCCATCCCGGCAGAGTCCGACATCGGCTGGCGCTGCGTCGAGCTGCCGCGCGCCGGCCGCCAGATGCGCGCGGCGCTCGCCGGCAAGCTGGAAGAGGCCTTGCTCGACGACCCCGAGGCCGTGCACTTCGCCATCGAGCCCGATGCCGCCGGCGGCGACACGGCCTGGGTGGCCATCACGTCCAAGCTATGGCTGGCAGACCACCTCGCCCAGCTCGACGCGGCGCACGTCTTCGTCGATCGCGTGGCGCCGCTGTCCTGGCCCGATGAGCTGGCACGCGGACATTTCTTCGAAGCCCACGACGGCAGCGGCAATGGCAACAGCGACGACGGCATCGCGCTGCGCTGGAGCCACGCCGAAGGCGTCGCGACGCTGCCGCTGCAGGGCGGCCTGCCGCGCCAGCTGTTCCCGCCCGGCCTCGTGCACGCGGCGCAGTGGACGGCCACGCCCGGCATCGCCACCAGCGCCGAGCGCTGGCTGGGCACCACCGTCACCGTGCAGACGCCGGCCCAGCGGGCGCTGGCCGTCGTCGACGGCGCCTGGGACCTGCGCCAGTTCGAGCTGGCGCCGCGCGCCCGTGGCGTGCGGGCGCTGCGCCTCTTCAGCCGCGGCCTGATGCGCAAGCCCTGGCAGCCGGTGCGCTGGGGCCTGGCGGCGCTGGTCGTCGTGCAACTGCTCGGGCTGAACCTCTGGGCCTGGCACCAGAACCGCGAGCTGGCCGCGCGCCGCGAGGCCATCACGGCGACGTTGACCGGCGCCTTCCCCGAAGTGCGCGCCATCCTCGACGCACCAGTGCAGATGCGCAAGCAGCTCGACCTGCTGCGTATCAGCGCCGGCAGCGTTGGCGAGCAAGACCTGGAAGCCCTGCTCGGCGCCGCCGCCACCGCCTGGCCCGCCGACCGGCCGCCCGCCGAGGCGCTGGCCTTCGAGCCCGGCCGGCTCACCGTGTCGGCCCAAGGCTGGGGCCCGCCCCAGGTCGACAACTTCCGCAGCCAGTTGCAGAGCGACGGCTGGCAACTCGACGCCAGCGAGGGCAAGCTGACCATCAGCCGCGCCAGCGCCCAAGGACGACGCTGATGGCTTCCCGCTTCACCTCCACCGCTGCCGATGACGGCTTCGCCGCCCAGTTGCGCCATGCGCGCGCCCAGGCCCTGACGCAATGGCAGACGCTGGGCGAGCGCGAACGTTTTGCACTCGCCTCCATTGCCGTGCTGCTGGGTCTGCTGCTGGCCTGGGCCATCCTGCTGGCGCCGGCCCTGCGCACGCTCAAGGCCGCACCCGCCGAACTCGAAAAGCTGGAACTGCAGCTGCAGCAGATGCAGTCGCAAGCCCAGGAAGCCGGCGCGCTGCGCAAGGCCCCCAGCGTGCCACCGGCCCAGGCGCAGGCGGCGCTGACGGCCTCGGTCGAGCACCTGGGCCCGGTTGCGCGCCTGAACCTGACCGGCGACCGCGCCGTCGTCACGCTGAACGGCATTGCGCCGCAGGCCTTGCAGGCCTGGCTGGGCGAGGTGCGCTCGGCCGCACGCGCACGCCCCGTCGAAGCGCAACTCACACGCGGCCCCAAGGGCTATTCCGGCAGCCTCGTCCTCAGCCTGGGAGGGGGCGCCTGATGGCCTGGTTCAAGAAGAAGCCCGCGCAACCGCCGATGACGGTGCAGGACTCGGTCTTCCAGGCCAGCACGCTGCAAGCCGGGCGCCCGGTGCGCCATGGCACGGCGCGGCGCTGGAGCATTGCCGGTGCGCTGATCGGCCTGGTCGGCGCCCTCATCCTGTTTGCGCCGGCCAGCTGGCTGGCGCGCTCGCTGGCCTCGGCCACGGGCGAGCACCTGCTGCTCGTCGACACGCGCGGCAGCATCTGGAACGGCTCGGGCGTGCTGGTGCTGACCGGCGGCGCGGGCAGCCGCGACGCGTCGTCCCTGCCGGGCCGCCTGCACTGGAAGATGAGCCTCAAGGGCGCTGGCCTGCAGCTCGCGGCGCGGCAGGACTGCTGCATCAACGGCGAGCTGCTGCTGGGCCTGAAGCCCGGCCTGGGCCGCATGGAGATCAGCGTCGACAGCCGCGCCGACTGGCTGGCGCGCCTGCCGGCCAGTGTGCTGGCCGGCCTGGGCACGCCGTGGAACACGCTGCAGCTGGGCGGCTCGCTGCGGCTGTCGGCGCGTGAGTTCAAGCTGGAGTCGGTGCAGGGCCGCTGGCGCCAGTTCGGCGACCTGCAGCTCGACCTGCTCAACCTGTCCTCGCGCATCTCCACCATCGCGCCACTGGGCAGCTACCGCCTCAACCTGAGCGCCGACCCCGGCAACCCCGGCGTCAGCGCGCTGCACCTGTCCACGCTGGAAGGCGCCTTGCAGCTCAGCGGCGCAGGCACCGTGGTGCCGGGCGGCAAGAGCCGCTTCATCGGCGAGGCCAGTGCCGCGCCGGGGCGCGAGCAAGCGCTCGACAACCTGCTGAACATCATCGGACGCCGCCAGGGGGCGCGCTCCGTCTTGACGATCGGATGATCATGAATCTCCAACGCACCGCCACCGCCGTTGCGATCGCAGCTCTGCTGCTGACCGCAGGCAGCGCGTTCGCGCAGCCAGACAACGCCACCGTGCAACGCTCTCGTCCGCGCGGTCCAGCCGTCAGGGCCAGCTCGCCGGTCACGCTTAACTTCGTCAACGCCGACATCGAGGCCGTGACCCGAGCCATCGGCGTCATGCTGGACCGCCAGATCATCATCGACCCACGCGTCAA
Organism: Roseateles sp. P5_E8; assembly: GCF_054177665.1. Lineage (NCBI taxonomy): Bacteria > Pseudomonadati > Pseudomonadota > Betaproteobacteria > Burkholderiales > Sphaerotilaceae > Roseateles > Roseateles sp. P5_E8. The sequence goes on from NZ_JBGCUM010000003.1 coordinate 192,383, forward strand.
GGGCACGGTCACGGTCTACAGCGAGCAGCCGGTGTCGGTGGCCGAGGCCTACCGCAACTACCTCGCCGCGCTGCGCGGTCTGGGCTTCACCGTCGTCGAGACGGCGGGCCTGCTCAAGGTGCTGCCCGAGGCCGACGCCAAGCTGCAGGCCGGCTCGGTGGCCGTGGAAACCAGCAGCGCCCGCGGCGACCAGATCCTGACGCAGATCTTCCGCATCCAGCACGAGAACGCGAACAACCTCGTCGCCGTGCTGCGCCCGCTGATCAGCCCCAACAACACCATCAACGCCAACCCGGGCAACAACAGCCTGGTCATCACCGACTACGCCGACAACCTGCAGCGCATCGCCAAGATCATCGCGGCCATGGACACGCCGGGCACCAGCGACATCGAGATCGTGACGCTGAAACACGCCGTCGCGGCCGACCTGGCGCCGCTGGTGCAGCGCCTGGCCGACGGCGGCGCCACCACCGGCGCGGCCGTGCCGGGGCAGAGCAGCAGCGCCGTCAACGTGCTGGTGGACCCGCGCTCCAACGGCCTCATCCTGCGCGCCAGCAACCCGACGCGCCTGGCCGCCGTCAGGGCCATGGTCGACAAGCTCGACCAGCCCAGCGTCGACGGCGCCGGCAACAACATCCGCGTCGTCTACCTGAAGAACGCCGACGCCGTGAAGCTGGCCACCGTGCTGCGCGCCGCCTTTGGCGCGGGCTCGTCGAGCAGCGCGGGCGGCAGCAGCGGCAGCGGCACGTCCGGCACCAACACCGGCAGCCTGAGCGGCGCGGGCACCAGCTTTGGCGGCGCCAACAACAACGCGATGGGCAACAACGCGGGCAACAGCAGCGGCATAGGCGGCGCCTCGACGGCGGCGACGTCGCCGCTGAGCGCCTCGGCCGGCCCGTCCACGGGCGGCTTCGTGCAGGCCGACCCAACGACCAACTCCCTCGTCATCACGGCGCCCGAGCCCCTGTACCGGCAGGTGCGCGCCGTCATCGAGCAGCTCGACGCGCGCCGCGCCCAGGTCTATGTCGAGTCGCTGATCGTCAAGATCGACAACACCAAGGCCGGCCAGTTCGGCGTGCAGTGGCAGAACCTGTTCGGCAGCAAGGGCGACAACACCATCACCGGCGCCGGCACCAACTTCGGCTCGGGCCTGGCCAACATCATCAACGGCACCGTGGCCGTGGCCAGTGGCCGCGAGGGTGTCGGCAGCGCGCTCAGCTCGGGCACGGCACCCACAGGCCTGAACATCGGCATCCTGAAGAAGGTCGGCGACTTCTACACACTGGGCGCGGTGGCCAACTTCTTCGAGAGCCAGAGCGGCGCCAACGTGCTGTCTACGCCCAACCTCGTGTCGCTGGACAACGAGGAAGCCCGCATCGTCATCGGCCAGAACGTGCCCTTCGTGACCGGCTCCTATGCCAACTCGGGCACCAGCACCGGCGGCACGGTCAACCCGTTCACGACGGTGGACCGCAAGGACGTGGGCCTGACGCTGAAGATCAAGAGCCAGATCGGCGAAGGCGGCACCATCCGCATGCAGGTCTACCAGGAGAACTCCTCCGTCGTGCCTGGCAGCAGCGGCACGCAGGGCCCGACGCTGGACAAGAGCGCCATCGAGACCTCGGTCGTCGTCGATGACGGCGACATCATCGTGCTGGGCGGCCTGCTCAAGGACGAGTACACCGATGGCGACGACGGCGTGCCCGGCCTGTCCAAGATCCCGCTGATCGGCAACCTGTTCAGCAGCAAGAACCGCAAGCGCGTGAAGACCAACCTGATGGTCTTCCTGCGCCCCGTCGTGCTGCGCACGGCCAGCGGCGCCAACCAGCTCTCGCTGGACCGCTACGAAAGCATCCGCGGCGTGCAGCAGGTCAACCAGCCGACCAAGAACTTCATGCTGCCCGACACCGGCGCACCGGTGCTGCCGGAGCCCAAGGCACCGGTCAGCAAGATCCCGCCGCAGCAATAACGTCTCCCGTTCATGGCCGCGAACCGCCACCCCCTGCCTTATGCCTTTGCGAAGGCCAACTGCGTGCTGCTGGAAGACGACGGCAGCACGCTGACGCTGTGGGCACCGCCCGAGGTCGCGTGGGCCACGCTGTCCGAGGTGCAACGCCTGTACTCGGTGGACCGGCTCGAAGCCGAGGCCGCAAACTCCCTGACTGCACGCATCAACGCGGCCTATGCGGGCAGCGAGTCGAGCGCGGCCGTCGTCGTCGGCGAGGTCGAGAGCGCGGTGGACCTGTCCCGCATGATGCAGGACCTGCCGGCGGTGGAAGACCTGCTGGAAGCCGCCAACGACGCGCCCATCATCCGCATGCTCAATGCGCTGCTGACGCAGGCGGCCAAGGACGGCGCGAGCGACATCCACATCGAGCCCTACGAGCGCAGCAGCTCGGTGCGCTTTCGCGTCGACGGCACGCTGCGCGAGGTGGTGCAGCCGAACCGGGCATTGCACGCGGCACTGATCTCGCGGCTGAAGATCATGGCCGAGCTGGACATCGCCGAGAAGCGCCTGCCGCAGGACGGCCGCATCAGCCTGCGCATCGGCGGCCGCGCCATCGACGTGCGCGTGTCGACCCTGCCCAGCGCCCATGGCGAGCGCGCCGTGCTGCGCCTGCTGGACAAGAGCGAATCCAAGTTCACGCTGGAAGGCCTGGGCATGGACGGCCAGGTGCTGTCGGCGTTCAAGAAACTGGTGCAGCAGCCGCACGGCATCGTCCTCGTCACCGGCCCGACGGGCTCGGGCAAGACGACGTCGCTGTACGCCTCGCTGCAGACCGTGGACACGGCCACCACGAATGTGCTGACCGTCGAGGACCCGATCGAATACGAGCTGCCCGGCATTGGCCAGACCCAGGTCAACGCCAAGATCGACCTGACGTTTGCCAAAGCCCTGCGCGCCATCCTGCGCCAGGACCCGGACGTCATCATGATCGGTGAAATCCGCGACTACGAGACCGCGCAGATCGCCATCCAGGCGTCCCTCACGGGCCACCTGGTGCTGGCCACGCTGCACACGAATGACGCGCCCAGCGCCGTCACGCGGCTGACCGACATGGGCGTGGAACCCTTCCTGCTGTCGTCATCGCTGTTGGGCGTGCTGGCCCAGCGCCTGGTGCGGCGGCTGTGCCCCGTCTGCAAGACCCAGGACGACCACGGCCGCTGGCACCCCGTGGGCTGCGATGCCTGCGGCCACACCGGCTACAAGGGCCGGACCGGCGTCTACGAGCTGATGGTGGCCGACGATGCCGTGCGCAGCCTCATCCACAACCGCGCGCCCGAAAGCCAGCTGCAGGCTGCGGCCGAAGCCATCGGCCTGCGTTCGATGCGTGAGGATGGTGAGCGCTTGATCGAGAGCGGCGTGACATCTCTGGAAGAAGTGCTGCGCGTGACCCGCGAATAAGCCGTGCCCGCCTACAAATACGAAGCCCTTGCCGAGTCCGGCCGCCAGGCCAGCGGCCTGATCGAGGCCGACAACCCACGCGCCGCCCGCGCGATGGTGCGTGGCCTGGGGCTGACGCCACTGTCCATCGAGATGGTGCAGCAGCACGGTGCCCAGGAAGGCAGCCGATTCACGCGGCGCGTCTTCAGCGCGACCGCCCTGTCCGTCTGGACCCGCCAGCTCGCCGGCCTCGTCGGCTCCAGCCTGCCCATCGAGCGCGCGCTGACCGCACTGGCCGACGAGAGCGAAGACGCCAGGCAGCGCGAGCTCATCAGCCAGCTCAAGGCCGAGGTCAACGCCGGCTCGACCTTCGCCCGCGCGCTGGCCACGGCGCCGCGCGAATTCGATGACGTCTACCGCGGCGTGGTGGCCGCCGGCGAGCAGAGCGGCGCGCTGGGCCAGGTGCTGGAGAAGCTGGCCGACGACCTGGAGGCGCGCGAGGACCTGAAGTCCAAGCTCATCGGCGCCATGGCCTATCCGGCCATCGTGTCCCTCATCTCGGTGCTCATCGTCATCTTCCTGGTCACCTACGTCGTGCCGCAGATCGCGACCGTGTTCACCAGTTCCAAGCGCACGCTGCCGGCACTGACCATCGCGATGCTGGCCGTCAGCGACTTCGTGCGCAGCTGGGGCTGGGCCATGCTGGGTGGCCTCGTCGCCGCTGCGCTGATCCTGCGCCAGGCACTGAAGGCGCCGGCCTTCCGGCTGCGCTTTGACGCCGGCATCCTGGGCCTGCCGCTGGTCGGGCGCCTCGCGCGCGGCTACAACGCGGCGCGCTTTGCCGGCACGCTGGCCATGCTGGCCGGCGCCGGCGTGCCCATCCTGAAGGCGTTGCAGGCAGCGGCCGAGACGCTGTCCAACCGCGCCATGCAGGCCGATGCGCTGGACGCGCTGACGCAGGTGCGTGAAGGCGCGCCGCTGGGCTCGGCGTTGGCGGCCAAGAAGCGTTTCCCTGGCATCCTGGCCATGTTCGCCCGCCTGGGCGAGCAGACCGGCCAGCTGCCCGAGATGCTAGGGCGCGCGGCGCGCCAGCTCAGCGTCGAGGTGCAGCGCCGCTCCATGGCCGCAGCCACGCTGCTGGAGCCGCTGCTCATCGTCGCGATGGGCGCCGTCGTGCTGCTGATCGTGCTGGCGGTGCTGCTGCCGATCATCCAGCTCAACACCTGGGTCAAATAAGACCACCCCTACCGGCTTCGCCGGCCCCTCAAGGGGCATTGCCAGCAGCCAGGCAAAGCCGGTTCCGCGGCAGTCGCTGGAGGGGCGGCCGCGCTGCGCGTGCCTGGCTGTATCCGCGGTCTTAGCGGTAGAAGTAGTAGACCGCCGTGTAGGCGACGCGGGCCGGCTGGCCGAGCTTGGCGGTCGTGCATGGCTCGGCGGGCTCCACGCCGCCGCCGGTCTGCACGCGCTGGATGCTGCGCACCTCGGCCAGCACGCCGCTGCCACTGTTGCTCTTGGCACTCAGCAGCAGCCACGGAATGGCCGTTGCCGGCGTGGGGCTGGGCGCGCGTTCCTTGACCTCGCCGACGACGCGACTGCCGTCCAGCGCTTCCCAGGTCGGGCCGGCGTAGTGCTTGCCCAGCGGATTGCTGCGGCGATCCGCCAGCGCGGCCTCAGGCGCGCGGAAAGCCCACGCCGGGCCGCTGCCATCGGCCTTGGCGGTGCAGTCGTAGATCTGCACACCGCTGGCCAATGCCTCGAAGACCAGCACCTGGCCGGCGGGCGGCTTCAGGTTGTCGGGCACCTCGGAAGGCCTGGTTGGTACCGAGGCGCAGCCGGCAAGGGTGATGACGGCAAGCAGGACGGATGCGACGCGCATGAAGATCTTTCGAGCTGTGACGCCGCGAGTCTAGAAAGTCGAAGCCGTCAGGTCGCCCCCTATCATCAACCGCCATGCCAGCCACGCTCACCGGTCAACTCGTCGTCGCGATCTCGTCGCGGGCCCTCTTCGATTTCGAGGCCGAAAACGAGGTCTTCGAGGCCCGTGACGACCGGGCCTACATGGCCTTGCAGCAGCAGCGCCTGGACGAACCCGCGCCGCCCGGCGTGGCCTTCTCGCTGGTGCGCAAGCTGCTCGCCTTCAACGACGGTCGGGCGCCACAGGTCGAGGTGGTCGTGCTGTCGCGCAACGACCCCATCTCCGGCCTGCGCGTGTTTCGCTCGGCCAAGCACTACGGCCTGCCGGTGGAGCGCGGCGTGTTCACGCGCGGCGCGTCACCGTGGCGTTATCTGAAGCCGCTGTCGGCCCACCTCTTCCTGTCGGCCAACGACGACGATGTGCGCCAAGCCCTGGCCGCCGGCGTGGCCGCGGCGCGCGTGATGCCGCTGGCGGCGCGCGCCTCGGCGGCCCACCCCAACGAGTTGCGCATTGCCTTCGACGGCGACGCGGTGCTGTTCTCCGACGAGGCCGAGCAGGTCTTCCAGCGCGACGGGCTGGCCGCCTTCCGCGAGCACGAGGTGCAGCGCGCCCACCTGCCGCTGCCGGCCGGGCCGTTCAAGCCGGTGCTTGAGGCCTTGCAGCGCCTGCAGCAGTCACCTGGCGGCGGCATGCGGGTGCGCACGGCCCTGGTCACCGCGCGCAGCGCACCGGCCCATGAGCGCGCCATCCGCACGCTGATGGACTGGAACATCGAGGTCGACGAGGCGATGTTCCTCGGCGGCCTGGCCAAGGGCGAGTTCCTGCGCGAGTTCGAGCCGGACTTCTTCTTCGATGACCAGGTGGGTCATGTGGAGAGTGCGGCAGTGCATGTGCCGGCGGGGCAGGTGACGATGGGGATCGCGGCGGTTTGATCTTGGCTCGTGGATGGGGTGTCAGGGTGACGGCCGCGCCGGGATTTCGCCCCGGCGGGCGAGTCACTTTCTGGTCCGCCAGAAAGTAACCAAAGAGCTCCCCCCGACCGCCCCGCCCTACGCTGCGCTTCGGGTGCCCTGCGGTACTCAAGCCTTGAGGCCCCGCCCGGAACTCGCGCCGCTACGCTCTGCTCAAACAACCGTGCGGAGTCAGTTCTTGAAGTGCGCTGCGCGCACGGCCTCAAGCCTTTCCGTTCCTCGGCGGGGCTAAAGGGGGCATACGAAATACATCCACCGAACGGCTTCGGGGTTTGGCTGTTGGCTGTTCCGGGAACCTCCCCTTCTAAACCGCCGAGAAGCGCAGAAACCCGGGGCGCGAGCGCAGCGAGCCTCAAGCTCTGACTTCGCACCCCTTTGTTTGAACGGAGCGTAGCGAAGTGAGTTGGGTGCGGCCCCGGGTTTCGAGA